>JBBSPP010000104.1:0-8181 GCA_038258625.1 Chitinophagales bacterium | reverse complement strand
TCCATCCAAAAATATATTCAATAAAAAAACTACCAGCAAGCAACTCGGCAAACCAACCGGAAACACTTGTAACAACCGGGTTGAGCGCGTTGCGCAAGGCATGTTTCCAAACTACAGCTTTTTTGCGCAACCCTTTGGCATAAGCCGTACGGATGTAATCTTGGTTGAGAACGTCTAGCATAGCAGTGCGCGTAATTTGCGTAATGATAGCCATAGGCCGAATGCTCAATGTTAGCACGGGCAGGATCAAACTTTTTAGCTGAAGTTGCTTGCCCAAAATAGGATCATAATCCCAAAGTGGAGAAACGATACTCAGGCCGGTATAATCGCTCAGTAAAAAACCCAAAACATACGCAATCAAGATGCCTGCAAAAAAACTGGGCGACGATATTCCTAACACGGAGGTAAAAACCGCGGTGGTGTCCAGCCAAGTATTGTGTTTTACAGCAGCTACAATACCTAAAAAAATACCAACAACTGTAGCAATAATAATAGAAAAAAAAGCAAGAATCAATGTGCCTGGAAAGGCATCCATCAGCAAATCCCACACTTTTATTTTGCTTTGATATGAGCGACGGAGGTAGGGTGTTTTTGCGGCGAGTGATTTATTTTCACTCAAACTTATAATTGTAGCGTAGTCATATTTTTCTTGCTCATTTTTCTGATGAATACCGATAGGCGAGAGGTCATTTAAATAGAGCGCAAATTGTGTTGGGATTGGTTTATCAAGGTATAATTCCTTGCGTACGTTTTGGATAGTTTCGGCATCGCTACGTTGTCCCATTGTAAGCCGGGCAGGGTCGGCGGGTAGTAATACAAAAAAAAGA
The DNA here is from genome assembly GCA_038258625.1 of Chitinophagales bacterium. Lineage (GTDB taxonomy): Bacteria > Bacteroidota > Bacteroidia > Chitinophagales > Chitinophagaceae > JAGNRR01. The sequence goes on along the minus strand of JBBSPP010000104.1, from coordinate 7,354 downwards.
AAAAAGACAAGCGTAACTACGCCTAGGAGCACTAAGAAGGAGTTGAAGATTTTTTTTAGTAAAAATTGAAACAAATTTTAGGCGGTTAATTGGTCAATATCTTTTTCCAATTCGGCCTTTTTCTTTTCGCACATTTTATGTGGTTCGCCTTCAAATGCCTTTTTTAAGAGTAGCGTAATTTGAACTGATTGCTTGGCCCACAATTTGCAAATTTTACATACCAGATTATGAAAACCAAGTTGTATTTTTTGGTATGAAGTAAGTTCGCCTATTTCATTAATTGTTGTGAATAGCCCAGCTTGTTCGCAATTAATAAAGATATTTTTAGACATTTTTTTTTCTTGTTCCATAGTTCAGTTTCGTTTTATTGGTTCACCCAATTTTGTTGAAGGCATTCTCGAAGTTGCAATTTTGCGCGATGAAGAATTACCCAAAAGTTACTTTTTGTAATATTAAATGCTGCGGTAATTTCTTCGGTGGTGGCATCGTCCACAAGTTTCATCTTACTTATTTCGCTCCATTGTTCGGGCAGCTTGTCAAAGCACGAAAGTAAGATGCCATTCAGTTCGTTTTGCTCAGTGAGGTCTAGGCCCTCGGTTTGCATTTGTGCGCCCCCCGCTGTGCGTCGATGGTTTGATGTTCCATCTTCGGTAGCAGTATCAAAAAAATAATCGGCCGCATCGCCCAACTGCGATATGTTTATCTGCCTGCGAGTGGAAGCTTTTCTATAATGATCAATAATTTTATTTTTAAGTATCGTCACCAACCATGTTTTTTCGCTTGCTGTGCCTTTAAAATTATCCTTGCCTTTGTAGGCAGATACAAAAGTATCCTGAACTAAATCTTCTGATAATGCTGAATTTCTGGTGCGATACATAGCGTGGTTGTACAAATAATCTGCATAGTTTTTAACCCAATCTTTGGGAATGAGCGTGTTTGCCATGCGCTAAAATTACTGTATAAATCTGTACTATGGACGAATGTAAAAGAAAGGATTTACAGCCAGCGGTGAATTAAATACAGATCGCTTATTTGGGAATTGCAAATGTTTTGAACTTTTTGATATCAAACTCGTTTTCATTAATCCCCTCAAAGGATTGTATGGTATTCCCATTATGTTGCAAAAACACACCCGGTGTAGAACCGTTACCCAGCAATGTCCAAAAATCGCCTATACCCAATACTTGGTAAGGATATTTTACACCGGCAATTTTAAAAAATTCCGGTATTTTTTCAACTTCCTCGTCCATGAAGTAAATGTATACTTCGGGTATTTTGTTGGTCTTGGCCAATGCACCAATTTCCTTTGCCGTATTTTGGCAGTGGTCGCAACCCGGAGCAAACAGGCAAAGCACTTTTTTACCTTCATCCACATTTACTTTTTTACCACTGAAAACTGGAAATTTAGCAAAGGCAGATTTTTTCTGCGCGGGACCTTTATCAATTTTAGCGTTGGGTTCCGCCGAGTTTTTATTATCCGTTGTATTCTTTTTTTCGTCTGTTACTTTTTCAGTGGAAGAGGTATTTTTTTCAGTATTATCGATTGGTGTTGCGCCCATTTTTTTTGCGGCAACTGTATCAATAATATTTACGTCCATGGTTTCAGTGGGCAAAGAATCGTCTATCCCATTTATATCCGTAAGGTTGAGGTTATCAATTTCGGCATCCAAATTAGTGGTTTGCGTATTAGCTTCTTTGTCGCAAGGACAAAAAGGAAAGACCATAAACATAAATAAAGCACAAGCTAAGAATATTAGTATTGGGTGAATTATTCTGCCCCAGCTTTCGTCTTTGCTTGGCAATAATTTAAAAAGCCAAGCTAACAATCCGATGGTTATAATATTTTTTATAAAAGCTTCAAGCGGCGTCATGGGTATGGCTTGGCCAAAACAACCACAATTCCCATTCATGGGGCCAAACTCTATCATTTGCATGGTGAGGTGAATACAAAATGCGGCCAGCAATGCCATTGTAACAGGTATTACCAGTTTTTTTATTAAGTAAGGAAATAGAATGGCAATGCCCAACGCGAGCTCAAAACCAATAAGCAAGCGAGCCAAATAGTGCGAGCCACACCAGCTACAGATGCCTAAGTCAACCAGCTGTTTTTCAAACATCCAAAGCGAGTTGGCCAACGCCCATTCTCCAGTTACCATTTTTGTAACGGCTGATAGTATAAAAAGTGCTGAAATAATTACTCTGAGAATCCACGCGATGCTGTTTTTCTTACTTTGTTCCATGTGTTGTTGTTTAAGCTATAAAAAAATCTACTCTCGCAAATATAGAAGCACTTGGCGCGGCATCTTCTTTAAGGTTTGTTATTAAAATTTCCATATTCCAAATGATATTCATCAAAATCCATTTTGGTCAATATAATTTGCCGCACCTCTCTTCTTTATTCTAATTTCAAGTTTGAGTGCGTCTGATTTCGTCATGAATTCGCTCGTCCAAATAATTTCGTAGGGTGTATGAGGTCGTGTTGATTTTGTTTTGCCTTCATTATGTTCGAGCAATCGTCTTTCAACATCTGTACTAATTCCTGTATAGTGCCGTTTGTTTTTTAAGCTGCGAAGTATGTAAACTTTGTAATTCATTATTTAAGGAAAAAGCCCTGACGAAAATTTTATAAAAAAATCTTGTCAGGGCTAGTCGGGAAGACAGGATTTGAACCTGCGACCACTCGACCCCCAGCCGAGCACTCTACCGAGCTGAGCTACTTCCCGTTTTGTTTTTTGGTTTGGTAATATGTACTTTACCGTCCCGATAGTTATCAGGAGAGCTACCTCCCGAATTGCGCGCAAATGTATAGCCTATCATCAAAAAAAGAAAAATTAAGTAACAGTCTTTTTTATATGCAATCTTCACAAAGAAATAAATCACCTCGCTTTATTAGTACTCTTTCATGGGGTAAATTCGCTACTCAATATTAAAGAAAGTAAAAGTTATGGACAATCACAGTGGAGATATAAGCAAATGCCCAGTTATGAGTGGCGCAAAACCGCAAACTTCGGGCGGTGGCAGGAGCAACAGAGATTGGTGGCCCAATGCGTTAAAACTAAATATTTTGCGCCAGCAGGATACCAAAGTTGATCCGATGGGCGAAGATTTTGATTATGCTGCGGAATTTAAAAAACTTGACTTACAAGCAGTAAAAAAAGATTTGAATCATTTAATGACCGACTCGCAAGACTGGTGGCCGGCAGATTATGGTCATTATGGTGGCTTGTTTATACGAATGGCATGGCATAGCGCCGGTACCTACCGCGTGCAGGATGGGCGCGGCGGTGCGGGGAGTGGTTCGCAGCGATTTGCACCATTAAATAGCTGGCCCGATAACGGAAATTTGGACAAAGCAAGATTATTACTTTGGCCTATAAAGCAAAAATATGGTCGTAAAATATCGTGGGCTGACCTTATGATTTTAGCAGGCAATGTAGCCATCGAATCTATGGGCGGAAAAACGGTTGGTTTTGCCGGCGGGCGTGTTGATACGTTTCAGCCAGAGGAAGATATTTATTGGGGTAGCGAAAATGAGTGGGGTGCAAATGAAGCGCGCTACGCAAACGAAGATTTAGAAAATCCGCTGGCAGCTGTAATGATGGGTTGGATTTACGTAAATCCCGAAGGGCCAAATGGCAACCCCGACCCAATGGGCTCGGCCAGAGATGTGCGCGAAACATTTTTGCGGATGGCGATGAACGATGAAGAGACAGTAGCACTTGTAGCGGGCGGACACACTTTTGGAAAAGCACATGGCGCGGGCGACCCGGGGGAATTTGTAGGAAAAGAACCTGCGGGTGGGGCGATAGAAGACATGAGCATGGGTTGGAAAAACTCATTTGAAAGTGGCAGTGGCGACCACACAATTACCAGCGGCATCGAAGGCGCATGGACGCCCGTGCCAAATAAATGGGATCATGATTACTTTAGAGTATTGCTTGATTATGAATGGGAACTTACTAAAAGTCCCGCTGGCGCGCACCAGTGGAAACCAACTGAAAGCTCGAACGCGGATAAGGCACCCATGGCACACAACCCGTCTGAGAAGCAGGATTTGATGATGACAACGGCAGATATTGGCTTAAAAGTTGATCCTGCTTATTTAAAAATTTCAAAACATTTTCGGGAAAATCCACAAGCATTTGAAGATGCTTTTGCACACGCTTGGTACAAACTTACCCACCGTGATATGGGCCCAACAGACAGATATTTAGGCGAGGAAGTGCCACAAGAAGAATTGCTTTGGCAAGACCCAATTAATAAACCAACCTATATTCTGAACCCCGAAGATGTAGCTACACTAAAGAGTTTGGTGGAGCATAGTGGACTTTCAATTGCGCAAATGGTAAAAACGGCTTGGGCTTCGGCTTCTACTTTTCGTGGGTCGGATATGCGGGGTGGTGCAAATGGTGCACGAATTCAACTGGCACCGCAAAAATATTGGGAGGTAAATAATCCTACTGAGCTAAATAAAGTGTTAGCCAAATATGCCGAGGTGAAAAAAACATTTGATACTGATGAAAAATCTGTAACCATGGCCGACCTAATTGTTTTGGGCGGATGCGCAGGTGTAGAGCAAGCTGCAAAAAACGCGGGTTATAATATAATGGTGCCATTTACCACTGGCAGGGGCGATGCTACCGAAGCGCAAACTGATGTAGAATCTTTTTCTTGGCTTGAGCCCAAAGCCGATGGTTTTAGAAATTATCAGCAAAAAAATACACGCTTAACTGGCGAAGAAATGCTGATTGACAAAGCGCAATTGTTAGGTTTAACCGCGCCCGAAATGACGGTATTAGTTGGCGGCCTCCGTGTGTTGGATACGAATTATGATGGCTCGAAACACGGTGTGTTTACCACCGAAACTGATAAACTAACAAATGACTTTTTTGTAAACTTGCTTGATATGAGCACCACTTGGAAAGCAACTTCTGATGACGATAAACTTTTTGAAGGCAGCAACAGAGCAAGCGGCGAGGTGAAATGGACAGGCACTCGAGCGGATTTAATTTTTGGCTCCAACACCGAACTGCGCGCCATTGCCGAAGTATATGCCTGCGCAGATGCGAAAGAAAAGTTTGTAAAAGATTTTGTAGCGGCTTGGGATAAAGTGATGAATGCAGATCGGTTTGATTTGAAGTAGCATTTTAAGACAACCAAATTGTCTACCAAAAAGCACTCAAAATTTTGAGTGCTTTTTGGTAGCATTTTATTTCCATTCTAAGCGGGACGGGCAAGTAGGCAGTACATATATTTACCAATTATTTTTTTTTATGAAAACAACTCACAAATTGAATCCACTCAAACATTTAAAGGATGATATTCCTGCAAGTATTGTTGTTTTTTTGGTGGCCATGCCGTTATGTTTAGGCATTGCATTAGCATCGGGTGCACCACTTTTTGCTGGGCTTATAAGCGGAATTATTGGCGGTATAATTGTGGGTAGCATTAGCGGCTCGCCGCTGGGTGTAAGTGGTCCGGCGGCAGGGCTGGCAGTGATAGTGCTCAATGCAATTAGCGATTTAGGCGGCTTCGAAATCTTTTTGGTAGCTGTAATTATTGCTGGGGTTATACAGTTAATAATGGGTTTTGCGCAGGCGGGTATTGTGGCGTACTTTTTCCCGTCGTCGGTTATACAAGGTATGTTGGCGGGTATCGGCATTATCATTTTTCTGAAACAAATTCCGCACGCCATTGGTTATGATAAAGACCCTGAAGGAGAACAAGATTTTCTACAGCCTGACGGGCATAATACATTTTCCGAGCTTTCGTATATGTGGGATTCTATTAGCCCAGGCGTATTAATTGTTTCGGCAGTTTCGTTGGTTATTCTCATACTTTGGGAGACGAAGTTGTTTAAAAACTTAAGTTTTACAAAACTCGTGCAAGGCCCATTGGTAGCTGTTGTTGTAGGCATCATTCTCAATCTGATTCTTAGTAATATTCCCAATTTAGCCATAAGTAGTGAGCACATGGTAAGTGTTCCGCTTTTTGAAGGTTTTGGCAATTTTTTACAAAATTTCACACTGCCAGATTTTAGTGCATTGACAATGCCAGCCGTTTATACCACCGCAATTGTGATAGCCGTTGTGGCTAGTTTGGAGACCTTACTCTGTGTAGAAGCTAGCGACAAACAAGATAAATTAAAACGAGTAACTCCCACCAATAGAGAATTGATTGCACAGGGCACAGGTAATATTATTGCTGGATTTGTTGGTGGTTTGCCTGTTACCCAGGTTATTGTGCGCAGCTCGGCAAATTCGCAATCAGGGGGTAAGACGAAAGCTTCTACAATTTTGCATGGCGTATTATTAGTAGTCAGCGTAGTGGCAATTCCATCTATTTTAAATATGATTCCGTTGGGCGTATTGGCCGCAATTTTATTAGTAGTGGGTTATAAATTAGCCAAGCCTGCATTGTTCAAAAAAATGTGGAAAGAAGGATTGTCACAATTCATACCGTTTGTGGTTACCATTGTGGGGATTGTTTTTACAGATTTACTGGTTGGTATCGGGCTAGGTCTGGCGGTGGCTATTTTTATTATTCTTAAAAATAATTTTAGCATGCCTCTCCAAATTGTTTCTGAAAATAATTTGGAAAATAACGAAATAACAGGCTTCATGAAGATTGAACTTTCAGAGGATGTTACCTTTTTAAATAAAGCTTCATTGCTAAAAACATTGGAAGGAATCCCCAACGATAATCATGTAATAATTGATGCGAGCAAAACGCAGTACATACATCTGGACGCCATTGAGATTATTGAAAACTTTATTGAAAGTGCCGAAGCACGCAATATAAAAGTAGAGACTATTGAGCTGTATGATAATAAAGAATCGTTGCCAATTACGCGGTTTAAATTGTTTAATAAGGCGCAATAGCAATTCTTATTTCACAGCTTAAAAAGATGCTGAGTCTTCAACAAAAATTTTCTTTTATCAGATATTTTACCTTCCCGCTATGAATAATAAAAAGCCTACAATTTTAGTAACGAATGATGATGGGATTACCTCGAAAGGTATTGCCGCCTTGGTATCCGTAGCCCGAAAATTTGGTAACGTTGTGGTGGTAGCACCTGATAGCCCACAGAGTGGAATGGGCCACGCCATTACAATTGGTAAACCATTGCGTTTGCATCAATCGCCTATTTTTAAAGGGATAGAAGCTTATGAATGTAGTGGCACGCCAGTTGATTGTGTAAAGTTGGCGGTGGCAAAAGTGATTGGTAGAAAGCCCGATATTTGCCTGAGTGGCGTAAACCATGGTAGCAATTCGAGCATTAATATAATTTATTCTGGCACTATGAGTGCTGCTATGGAGGCCGCCATTGAGGGGATTCCTGCTGTTGGCTTTT
>JBBSPP010000103.1:0-8185 GCA_038258625.1 Chitinophagales bacterium | reverse complement strand
AATTTTGAGGTATCGCTCGGTCAAAATATAGGCACGACTACCGCGCTATCAACGACATTTAATACTGGTTTGACTTCAGTATTTTCTAACGCTAGTTATACCACGGGGCCAATAAATATCGCCCCGCCGCAAGATGGTTGGATTGCAATTCCGCTTTCTACTTCCTTTGCTTTTGATCCCACGCTTAGTTTAGTTGTAGAAATAAAAAGTGTAGGTTCTAATAGTATAAATGGCGCTGTACTGAGAGCTGACCCAGTAACCACAGGCGGCAGAATTTACGGCAATTACGCCAGTGCCACGGGTACTACACAGGCTGTGCTAGTTGATATGGGTATGAGTGTAGTGCCAGCACCACCTGTCTTTACCCCACCACATTTCAATAATAATGTGGCTACCTCCTTTACCAGTTTCCCTTTAAATACGAATGCCTCTTTTGATAAGACGCAATTCGTTTATGGCCCAGGCGAATTTTCGACCGCGCCTTTGGGTACAATTGATACGCTATGGTTGCAATGCAATACGAATGTACCAGCAGGTGCTGGGCCTTTTACCAATTTTGAGGTATCGCTCGGTCAAAATATAGGCACGACTACCGCGCTATCAACGACATTTAATACTGGTTTGACTTCAGTATTTTCTAACGCTAGTTATACAACGGGGCCAATAAATATCGCCCCGCCGCAAGATGGTTGGATTGCAATTCCGCTTTCTACGTCTTTTGCATTTGATCCCACGCTTAGTTTAGTGGTAGAAATAAAAAGTGTAGGTTCTAATAGTATAAATGGCGCTGTGCTGAGAGCTGACCCAGTAGCCACTGGCGGCAGAATTTACGGCAATTACGCCAGTGCCACGGGTACTACACAGGCTGTACTTATTGATATGGGTATGAGTGTAAATTGTGCCACATCTCCAATCCCCGAAATACTTTATTACAAATTTGATGGCACGGGCGCGACTGTACCCAACTTAGCAAGCGCCCCACCAGCGGGTACGGCCACAGCTAACATAGTTGGTGCGCAAACACAAGGTGGTGCTGGGCAAACGGGTACAGCTTTAATTGGTACAGGTGCTAGCGGAACGACTGATTTTGTAAATACAAATTGGAATACAAACCTGGGCACAAGGAGTTGGACAATATCATTTTGGAGTGCGGGTGTAGATGCAAATACGTCAATAGCGTATGTTTTTGGCGATCCTTCGGCGGGTAATTTTAGATGTTTTACTGGTGGAGTTGCTCTTACCGATAATTGGTTATTGAGAGGTGGCGGTATAACTGACGTTGCTATTACAGGAGGGGCTGATGCAAATCCGCACGTAAACACTTTTGTATATGATAGTACAGCTGGCGAAATAAGAGCGTATCTGGATGGTGCGCTAGTGAATACAGTGGCTCAGCCAATTTTAAATATTACTGGAACCGTTCCTTTTAGAGTAGGAGCTGCTACTAGCGGCACGGGTTACATGGTTGGTGCACGCTTAGATGAATTTGGAGTTTATAGCCGAGCATTAGATGTTAATGAAATAAAAGCGTTGGTGCATAATTACCCGCTAGCCATTACAACAGCTACACCACCTCAATTATGTTCGGGTGATAGTGTAAAACTTACAGCCACGGCAGGTGGTCCTTCTACCTTGATTAATTGGTATAATGCACCTGTAGGCGGCACACTGCTTGGAACCACGCAGAGCGGCGATACCTTAACCTTGGCTGCAACTACTGGCGGTTATTATTCGCAAGTAGTATTAGGATCTTTGGGTAAGGACACATTTAATTTTACAGGAACCATAGATACATTTATGGTGCCTGCTGGCGTTAGTTCAATCACTATTGAAGCGGCTGGTGCAGAAGGAAATACTGCAACGACTTCTGCTTTTCCTGGTGGCTTAGGTGCAAGAGTTTCAGGAACGATTGCGGTAACGCCAGGTTCGGGTCTCCGTATTTTAGTAGGTGAAAAACCAACAACCAACGGCAACGGTGGCGGAGGCGGTTCTTTTGTTACAACTTTTGCCAATGCGCCATTGATGATTGCAGGCGGCGGAGCGGGAAGCTCTAAGGCTGCAAACACGCCTAATAAACACGGACAAGCTGCTAATGCTGGCCAAAGTGGTACTTCTGGTGGCGGCACTGGCGGTACGGCTGGTAACGGCGGTGCCATTGGTGTTGCTGCATTTCAATCGGGTGCTGGTGGCGGTCTGTTGACAAATGGAACGGATGGTTTTGCAGTTAATTCGGGCGGAAAATCGTTTTTGAACGGTGGCGCTGGTGGTGTAGGTAACGCGGTAGGACTAGGCGGTTTTGGCGGTGGCGGTGGCGGCTCGGGCAATGTAGTTGGCGGTGCTGGCGGCGGATATTCTGGCGGCGGCGCTGGTGGTAATACTCCAGCTGGTGGTGTTGGCGGCGGTGGTGGTTCGTTTAACAGCGGTACTGCACAAACAAATCTTACAGCGGTCAGTACAGGTAATGGTCGTGTGATTATTACCTATAATCCTCCAATTTGTGATACAACTCCTGCGCGTACTCAGGTGAGTGTTACGGTAGATAGCTTGCCAATAGTCACAGCTACACCTTCAAATGTTACTTCTTGTTATGGAGATGCTGTTACCCTGGTAGGTGGTGGGTCTGATACTTATTCGTGGACGGGTGGTATAACAAATAACACGGCTTTTGTTCCTGCTTCATCTAATGTTTATACAGTAACGGGTACGGATGCTAGTGGTTGCTCTGCCACTGCTACAGCAAATGTTGTAGTAGGCACCGGCTCGGCCATTTTTGCAGATGGGTTTGAAACTGGCACTATTTTACCTCATTGGTTGCCTGCCACTAATACTACGAATGTAGTAATAGGCGGTTCTCCCGAAGGTACTAATCACATAGAGCAATTGGGTGCGGGTGCTTATAATGGTCTAAAAGGTATTGTACCACCAAGCCAACCAGGCGAGATAAGCTGGTATATGAGAACCTCTGATGTATCTACTGCAAGTGGCTACGTTGTTGTAGGCGATACCAATGCAACTAGCACTGCCATAGGATCAAACTTTGGGGCATTTTTTGTGTTCTTTGATAATGGCAATTTGAGAATTTTTGCAAATTCCTCTAATTCAATTAATCATCCTGTAGTGAATAATACTTGGTATCAAGTTTCTATTAGAAATATAAATTGGACGACCAAGGTGGCAGATATGTATGTAGATAATGTATTGCTACAAGCTGCTTTTCCGTTCAGATATGCGCTTACAAATGTTATAGAACGCATTTCACTTTTTAATAATCTTAGTGCTACCGCAGTAGCATCGTATGATGATTTTAAAGTAATCTCGGGCCTTAAACTGAGTAACGCAACCGCTGGTAATGCAGCCTCTACGGCAGGGACAGGTACGGGTACTAAAACACAAAACACCAGTACAGCTACAGAATATTATGATGCTAGTTGCGATTTGATAGCCGAGATTAGTAATAATGCTACTCCACTTGGTAATACTGTGGCCGAAGTGCTGGTATCAGCTGCCGTACCTACACACAATGGTCAGCCTTATGTGGCGCGTCGTTATCAAATTACGCCAACCAATAATATAGCGGCTACTGTCAAATTCTTTTTGACACAGGATGATTTTAATGATTATAATGTTTTTGCTACTGCAAATAGCTGGCCTTTATTACCTGCCAATCCTACGGATGCAGCAGGTATTGCCAATGTGCGCATTACCAAAAATGATAATGGTGGCTTGGGTGTGAACCCAATAGTGCTTACGCCAAATAGCGTAACCTGGAATGCAGCAGGCAACCGTTGGGAAATAATGGCCAGCGTACCTAGCTTTAGCCAGTTTAGAATCCATGCGGTGAATCCTCTAAATACGCCATTGCCTATTGCGTTGGGCACATTTACGGTAAGCAAATTGGCCAATGCCGATTTGGTAGCATGGACAACAAAATCTGAACGCAATAACAGCCATTTTGATGTACAACGTAGTGCAGATGGTGCTAATTTTGAAACCTTGGGTACAGTAAATACAAAAGCGAGTGGTGGAAATAGTAGCAGAGAATTGGACTACGATTACCTCGACAATGCGCCAATGATTGGTAATAACTTTTACCGTTTGCAGCAGGTAGATAATGATGGAAATAAAACCTATTCTGAAATTATCAATATTGTTTGGACAGACGGAAACGTGATAACCATTTACCCGAACCCAACAAAAGATATACTAAACGTAAGCATAGCTACAAATCAAGTTTCGACTATAGAAGTGAAACTATTGGATATGAGCGGACGGGTTGTAAAATCTGTAATGGCGAACACTACAAGCGGTGTAAACAAAATTCAGCTTTCGATGGGTGATTTAGCAACGGGTATTTATGGCGTACAAGTTTATGAAAATAGTAAACTGACGCATGTAGAAAAAGTGCGGAAGAACGATTAGTCTTTTTTGTACAAATTTTTAGTGAACCCTGTTTCCAACTTTGTTGGAGGCGGGGTTCTTCTTTTAAGAATAAATAATTAAGCCCACCGAAGGAATTATATGAAATGATTGTCAAATGAAGGAACAATTAAAATTAAAAGAATGAATTTCAAACTTGTCGCTTTAACAGCATTAATCGTATTCGGATTATACTCATGCAAAAAAAAATGTAGAGGAACCTTGCACCGAAACTAATTGGTATCAAGATGCTGATGGTGATGGCTTGGGGAATCCTGCTGTAAGCCAGTCGTCATGTACTCAGCCTGCGGGTTACGTGGCAGATAATACTGACACTGATGATACAGTTGGTTCATCAACAGGTGGTACACCACTTTCAGCATTTGATGAATTTAACCCAGACGCAGTAACATTTTCATTTGATAATGGTAATGTAACGATTGTATCGAATGGCATACCCAATCATACTTCTCCTTACTGGGAAACTACAGAACCCTTATATATTCCGCAAACGTTTGGAGATCACGTAACGCCTGGTTTTATTAAAGCAGGTAGTTTCACAGTTACGCTTTCACTGAATCCACAAAAAGCGGCCTCCAGTTCTGCTACAGGATTAGGAGCTATTGGGATATCCAAATTTGGTCCTCCAATTTTTAATGGTCAAGAAGGTCAAAACAGACCTTTTGACGAACCAACGGCTACTGGGCTTGACTATGCAGGAGCTCACAACGGCCTAGGAGGATATCATTATCACCTAGAAGCTGGCAATGTAGCTGAAAATACAAAATTGTCTTTTGACGATAAAGCATTGGTTGGTATTATGGCAGATGGTTTTTTGATTTATGGTAGAAAATGTAATAGCACCGGAGATCATCCAACTGATTTAGATGTATCAGGCGGACATACCTCTAAAACGCAACATGGTGATAAAGCTTTTTATCATTATCATATTCTAAATCAGTTTTACATTAACAACTACATTCTTTTGTTTGGTGGTGCTTTGCAAGGGACACCCAATACAATTCTTTAATCTAAAATCTTACTTGAAAAGGGATCATTCGGAATTAAATAGTACAATTCAGCAAGATTCCTTTTTTTTATTTTCCTTTTCAAAAAAAATGAAGCACCTTATTTTCCTTAATTTTCATTATGTGCCACGCTTGTAAGTTGTAAAGAAAAGAGCGAGACAAAAAACTTGAAAACCGAAACTTCGATGGATACTGTATTGGCAATACCAAATACAACAGTTGATATTTCAAAGCTAGAGTACAACAATAAAATATCGGTTTGGTCCATGAATGGCGAACCCTATTCGGGTTATGCAGTCAATTTTTATCCAGACAGCAAGCCAAAAGAAAAAATGGGGATCTTAAATGGGAAAACAGAAAATCAAACAATGGCATGGTTTCCCGACGGACATCTTCAAGAAATTGCAAATTATCATAAAGGACAACTGCATGGAGAAAAAAAAGTTTGGTATGATGATGCAAAGCATTTTTTGATTTCGCAGTTTAATTTTAAAGAAGGTAGACCACATGGCGAACAAAAACAATGGTACCCAACCGGCGAACTACATAAAATATTACACCTCAATATGGGGCAAGAAGAAGGAGTGCAGCAAGCAATGAGAGAAAACGGAGATTTATACGCCAACTATGAAGCAAAAAACGGCAGAGTATTTGGTAAGCAAAGAGGGACACTTTGTTTTGGTTTAGAAGATGAAAAAATTCAAAATGAAAAATAATATTATTTTCTTTATAGCTATAATTTCTTTGGTTTCTTGTAACCAATCAACCCAAAAGGACAGCAGAGTGGAAACACTTCCTTATTATGATGAAGCTAATTTTACTGCACGTTGGTTTTCGCCCAATGATGAAAAACTGAATTCCTTTCAGCGCATAGCACCATTCGCACTTACCAATCAGGGTGGGGAAACGGTCACAGAGAATACCTTTAAGGGCAAAATATATGTTGCGGATTTTTTCTTTACTACTTGCGCAGGAATTTGTCCTAAGATGACTACTAATATGATGGAATTGCAGACTGAATTTTTAAAAGATGATGAAGTACTATTATTATCACATTCCGTAACACCAGAGCAGGACTCTGTGCCCGTACTGAAAAGATATGCAGAAGATAAAGGTGTGATATCTAACAAATGGCATTTGGTTACCGGCACACAACAAGAAATTTATAAACTAGGTAGAAAAGAATATTTTGTTGAAGAAGATTTGGGAGTAACTAAGGAAGATGATGAATTTTTGCACACCGAAAATTTTGTATTAATTGACAAAAACAGACACATAAGGGGAATATATAATGGCTTAAATAAAACTGCTGTCAAGCAATTAATTGCAGATATTAAAACCTTGAAGCAGGAGAAATAACCAGCTATTGAAAAAATAATCCTGAATAAATCATTGATAAAATTAGAGATCGACCTATAACATTTAATTATAAAACTAACAAAATGAAAAAACTTACAACCCTATTTATTTTGCTTTTTACAGCAATCATTACCAATGCTCAAATAGCAACTCAATGGGGCCCGGACGGATTTGTAAAAATTGAAAACGGTTCGGGTGGTTTTAATGCAAGCTTGGATCCGGGTGATCGGTTTAGTCGTGACCACGATCAGGCAGGAGACATTAATGGCGACGGAATTATTGACCTAGTAGTTGGCGCTCGCTCCGACGATGATGGAGCAACAGATGCTGGCGCAGTTTACATTCTCTTTATGAATCATAATGGAACGGTTCAGTCCAATCAAAAAATATCTATGTTAGCCGGCGGTTTTACAGACACTTTATATGCAGGTGATTTTTTTGGATATGGAGTTGCGGGTATTGGAGATTATGACAATGATGCTATCCCAGATATTGCTGTTACAGCAATTGGCCGTATTTATATAATTCATTTAAATAATGACGGGACTGTCAAAAATTTTGTAAAAAATCAAAATATTAATTCTCAAGGTTTATCTGCAATAGGCGACCTAAATAATGATGGCAGAATAGATTTAGTTGCTTGCCAATGCACATCAAATGCAGGAGGAAGCCAAAGAGGAGCCATACAAATACTTTTTTTTGATAATACATCAAACGTAATAAATCCGAGTACAGTAACTATTAGTTCTACACAAGGTGGTTTTGGAACAGGCCTTCAGGATAATGACCGATTTGGCGGAAGAGAAGTTGCTATGCTTGGCGATATAGACGGCGACGGAACAAAAGAACTGGCCGTAGGTGCATTTATGTCTGATGGTGGCAAAGGTGCAATTTGGATATTGTCTTTAGACAGCACTAATATTAATGTTGTTTCTAAACTTAAAATTACAGAAGGTCTTAATGGTTTTTCTGACACTTTAACAACGGGTGCAAACCCAAATGGTAGTGAAGGTGCAAATTTTGGTCATGCGCTCTGTAAAGTGGGAGATTTAAATGGCGATGGCGTTCCGGATTTAATGACAGGCGCCAATCAACAGAACGAAGGTAGGGGTTATGTTTTGTATTTAAAAGCTGATAAAACAGTAAAAACCTACACAAGAATAAATAATATTGATGGTGGTTATGGATTGATATTAGACCCGCAAGAAAGATTCTCACGTTCAATTTCTTTCGTTGGTGATTTAAGAGGAGATGGAACAATTGCCGTAAATTATGGAGGCGGAGCAGGTGGCACGGGCACTTTGTATTTGTGTTTTTTCAAACCTTGTAATTTTAACCAACAATCAGCAAACAATCAATGGAGCGGAGGCTCTACCTTGTTT
>JBBSPP010000102.1:0-8210 GCA_038258625.1 Chitinophagales bacterium | reverse complement strand
CTAGATAAATTTAGCTACATCGAAAAAGTAAATGGCGAACTTGTACGCCGCAATATTGATGTGAGTAGTACGCAAACTGGCGGCGTAAGTTTTACCGTTGGCGGCACCAATGCACTACCGTTTAATGTGCTAAAGCACCATTACATCCCTACCCAACAATCGGTGGTGGAGGTTATAAAAAAGAACGGGCAATACTATATATATAATACGCGCGTCAGCGAATTGGAAAAATATGATGCCGAAAATCCGCAGGAGGTGGGCCAAAATAATAAGCAAAAAAAGAATCCTGGTGCATTTGCAGAGCGTGAAAATGCTGCGCCATATAGTACAGGTTTCCCCAACTCAGATACCAGCAAATTACTCAACAACGTATTTGGCAATGGCCAAGAGGAAGAAGTAACTGACGGAAATAAACTGGTGGATATAAAAGCACGTCGTAAAAAATATCGTTATCAAACTACCTTTAATCCCAAGACACTTTCTACTTCTTTGGACAATACATTGCTGTTTACCCGTTATCAAAATGTGGCACAAAATTCAAATGGATTTAATTATCCCGGACTGAATGGATTTTTATCTTTTGAGCTAATTGATATCCTCGAGGATCAAAAATTAACTGCGGGTATTCGATTGCCGGCCAGCCTAAATGGGACTAGTTATTTTGTGCAATACGCCAATTATAAAAAACGCATGGATTGGAAACTCACTTATTTTCATCAGCAAAGCAAACGAATTTTTGATCCTAGCGAAGCACCGCCAAATTTTACAGCTTTCTTTGAATTTCCTGGTCGTTTGAGTACCGAGTATCTCGAAAGTAATTTTAGTTATCCTTTTAATCGAGCCAATAGTTTGCGGCTTTCTGTGGGTGGTCGGTATGATAAAGTGCGCTATTTATCCACCAACAGCATCACCATCGAATTTCCAAATGATCAAGAGTATTGGTCTTTTTTCCGATTAGAATATGTATTTGACAATACAATCAATCCACTTATAAATATCCGAAAAGGAAGTCGGGCAAAAGTGTTTGCCGAGTACCAGTATCGCCTAAATAAAAATGGGATTGGTTTTTATCAAATAGGATTTGATGCGCGCAATTATACACCAATTTATAAAAATTTAATTTTGGCCTCGCGGGTGGCTACTGGACTGAGTGATGGCAGTGCCAAGCTGTTGTATTACTTAGGCGGCGTGGACAATCCCATTGAAATAAAAAGAGACCGTGGCGCAGTACCAAATAATTTGAACGAATACGCTTTTCAAACTACGGCTACCAATTTACGCGGCTACCGGTTGCAGGAGTTTAGTGGCAGCAGCTACGCCATGATTAACGAAGAAATTCGCTTGCCCATTTATAATACATTTTTTAAGCGACCTATAAAATCTGCTTTTTTGCGCAATCTTCAGTTGGTCGCTTTTGCCGATATTGGTGCAGCATGGCAAGGATTGCTTCCGCTGGATAGTGTGGTAAATCCAAGTTACACACGTCCGAACCAAAACCAAAATGTATCTGCCACATTCCAAAACAATCAAAATATATATGGGTTGGGTTATGGGCTAGGTGTGCGCTCCAAATTGTTGGGCTATTTTATGCGGTTGGATTTTGCTTGGAATATTGAAGAGGGTAGTAGGAAACCGAGGTTGCATTTGTCGTTGGCTAATGATTTTTAGTGGCTGTAATCAAAATATCCTGTACGTAATTCAGAAATGTAGATCTTACAGTTTCTGACGGTCGCAACGAGACGCTACCACCAAAACCGTAGCGGCAGTTCTAATTTCAGCTCATGAAAATTACGGTCGCGCTATTATCAGGCACCAAGAATGCACATAATTCCTCATTCATAATTCAAAATTCAAAATTCAAAACTGTATTTTCGCGCACCTTATGGCGCAATATTATTTACCCCAAAAACTAGATATGCCAAGCATTGAGGCAGAGATTCTCAAAAAATGGCAAGAGCATAATACGTTTGAAAAAAGCATTGAAATTCGCGAAGGCGAAACGCCATTCGTTTTTTACGAAGGGCCTCCTTCTGCCAATGGAATGCCTGGTATTCACCATGTAATTTCGCGTACGCTCAAAGATTTGGTGTGCCGCTACAAAACCATGAAAGGTTTTAAAGTAAACCGAAAAGCGGGCTGGGATACGCATGGGCTACCCATTGAGCTAAATGTAGAAAAAGAACTGGGCATCACAAAAGAAGATATTGGTACAAAAATTAGCGTAGAAGACTATAACAAAAAATGCCGCGAAACCGTATTGCGTTTCAAAGATCAGTGGGATAGCATTACACAAAAAATGGGCTATTGGGTTGATCTTTCCGCCCCTTATGTAACTTATGAAAACGACTATGTAGAAAGTGTATGGAACTGCCTGCAACAGCTTTATAAAAAAGGGTATTTGTACAAAAGTGTTTCGATTCAGCCCTACAGCCCTGCGGCGGGTACGGGCTTAAGCTCGCACGAACTGAACCAACCCGGCACGTATCAGGATGTAAAAGATACAAGTGCCACCGTGCTTTTTAAAGCTGTAGAAAATGATGCGTCAAAAAATATTTTTGAAAAAAGTGGTGGCGAGCCCGTTTACTTTTTGGCATGGACTACCACGCCGTGGACCTTGCCAAGTAATCTCGGCTTGACCGTTGGTAAAAAAATAGAATACAGTCTTTTAAAAACTAAAAATCCCTATACAGGAGATGTTCAATTTGTTGTTTTGGCAACCGCACTCATCGGAAAATACTTGAATGAAGAAGGGGAAAATTTATCTTTTGAAGATGAGAGTAAAACCATTCCTTGGCAAAAAATTACGACCTTCACGGGCGCCGATTTGGAAGGCCTGCGCTACGAACAATTAATGCCTTTTGAAAGTAACGACCCAAAAAATATTGAGGGCGATCCATTCAAAATTATAACTGGCAATTTTGTAACTACCGAAGACGGAACCGGCATCGTTCACACCGCACCAGCTTTTGGAGCAGACGATTATAAGGTTGGTCAACAATATAATTTGGGCATTATAACCCTCGTAGATAAAGAAGGAAAATTTATAGAAGGCACGGGCGAATTTAGCGGACGATATGTAAAAGATTATAAAAACCAAGCGGACTACGTGGATGTAAACGTGGATATTGCCGTTGATTTAAAGCTAAAAGGACGTGCTTTTAAAGTAGAAAAATATGAGCACAGCTACCCGCATTGTTGGCGTACAGATAAGCCAATTATTTACTATCCCTTGGACGCTTGGTTTGTGCGCACAACGGCAGTAAAAGATCGTATGCTCGAGCTCAATAAAACCATCAATTGGAAACCCGCCAGCACGGGCACAGGGAGGTTTGGTAATTGGTTGGAGAATATGGTGGATTGGAATTTGAGCCGATCTCGTTTTTGGGGAACGCCTCTTCCTATCTGGCGAACGGAGGATGATAGCGAAGAAATTTGCTGTGGTTCTATTGCCGAGATAAAAGAAAATTTGCACCCCGATAGTCCCGAAAAAAATATCAAAGATGTGCATCGGCCTTACATTGATAATGTAATTTTAAAATCAAGCAAAGGCGAAAAAATGTACCGTCAACCCGATTTGATTGATGTATGGTTTGATAGTGGCGCCATGCCGTACGCACAGTGGCATTACCCATTTGAAAATAAAGAAAAATTTGAAGAAAATTTCCCTGCAGATTTTATTGCCGAGGGCGTGGATCAAACTCGTGGTTGGTTTTATACATTGCACGCCTTGGGTGTATTGTTGCACGATAGTGTGGCCTACAAAGCGGTCGTTTCCAACGGGCTTGTGTTAGATAAAAAAGGGAATAAAATGAGCAAGTCAAAGGGGAATGTTGTTGACCCGTTTTTGACTATAGAAAATTATGGCGCCGATGCTACACGATGGTATTTGATCACCAACGCCTCGCCGTGGGATAGTTTAAAATTTGATGAAAAAGGAATTGCAGAAGTGCAGCGTAAGCTATTCAACACTATGTATAATACCTATAGCTTTTTTGCGCTGTATGCCAATGTTGACAATTTTACGTTTGCCGAAAAAACAATTCCGGTAAATAATCGACCCGAAATTGATCAATGGATTTTAAGTGCGTTAAACTCCTTAATCATTACGGTAAATGAAAACCTAGATATTTACGAACCTACCAAAGCGGGTCGTGCAATTGATGCGTTTGTAGATGAACAATTGAGCAATTGGTACGTGCGCTTGTGCCGCCGCCGTTTTTGGAAAGGGGAGTATGAGCAAGATAAAATTGCCGCCTACCAAACATTGTATGAATGCCTCGAAACCCTGCTAAAATTAATGGCGCCCATTTCGCCATTTTTTACAGACTGGATGCACACTGAATTAAATAAAGTTACAAAAAGAGATGATGCGCAGAGCGTGCATTTAATTGATTTTCCTGAGGCTGATCGTTCGTTAATTAATAAATCCCTAGAGGAAAAAATGAGCTTGGCGCAGGATGTTTGTTCGCTCACCCTATCGCTACGAAAGAAGGAAAGTATCAAAGTGCGCCAACCGCTACAGAAAATTTTGATTCCGATGTTGGATGAAAATACTGAGCAGTATGTAAATGATATGGCTGATTTGATAAAAACAGAATTGAACATTAAGGAGATTCAATTTTTGGCAAGCGATAATGATGTAATAAAAAAGAAAGCAAAAGCCAACTTTAAAACCTTGGGTAAAAAGCTGGGTGGCAAAATGAAAGATGGCGCAAAAGCCATCGCCTTGTTACAACCTGCCGATATTCAAAATTTTGAGCAAAATGGTTTTTTTGATATTACAATTGATGGTGAAAATATTCGTCTAGAAACCGAGGATATAGAAATTACTAGTGACGAAATACCTGGCATGTTGGTAGCCAACAAAGGCACGCTAACCGTGGCACTTGATATTGCACTTACGGACCAATTAATACAAGAAGGGCTAGCCCGAGAAATAGTAAATAAGATACAAAAAATTCGCAAAGACGAACAGTTTGAACTCACCGAACGCATCATAGTGAGCGTGGAATCGCACCCTAAAATTAATGATAGTGTAAACCATTTTAATCCATATATTTGCACCGAAATTTTAGCCGATAGCTTAGAAATAGTAGATAGAATAGCCGAAGGGATAGAGATTGAAGTGAATGATTTTCAACTTAAACTTTTAATAAAAAAAACGAACTAAATATGGCAAAGAAAAAAGCAGCTACTAAAAAAGTAGCAACCAAAAAACCAGCCGCTAAGAAAGTAGCTACGCCAAAAAAAGCCGCTAAGGCAACTGTAAAAAAAGCCGCTACTAAAAAAGTTGCTTCGCCTAAAAAAGCTTCGGTAAAAAAATCGGTAGCAAAGAAAGTGGTAGCGCCAAAGAAAAAAGTGGTGGCTAAAAAAGGTGCAGCCAAAAAACCTACCCAGCCGGCAGCTGTCGCTGCACCTAAAAAAGCGGCTTCCAAAAAAGAGACTCCAAAAAAAGCAGAGAAAAAAGTGGTGGCTAAAAAAGAAAAAGCACCTAAGGCTGCGAAACCAGTAAAGGAGAAAGCTAAAAAAGAAGCAGAACCCAAGAAGGAAGAGCCCGCTAAAAAAAGCCCTGCACCAAAGAAAAAAGTAGCACCAAAGGCTGCTGAAAAAACTGTATCGCGCCGGGCGGTAGTGGTGGAGCAAAAAGAGAAAGTAAAAAAACCACCAGTTTCTATACGCGAAGGATCAAAAGATTACAGACCCAAAGCACCTACGAATATTCGAACAATCAAAAATACGGATGGTAAGATATTAGGCCATCGGCCTACGCACGAGTTGAATGCAGTAACGTCAAAAAAGAAAGCAGTGGATACCAAGAAGAAACGAAAATCTATATTGGGTACAGGCGATGATGACGGTGCATTTATGCGCTATAGCGATAGTGATTTAGCCCACTTCAGAAAAGCGATTAGTGAGAAGCTTGAAAAAGCACGTACTGAATTAAAATATTTGCAAGGACTCATTACCCGTAAAGATGAATCGGGCACGGAGGATACCGAAAACCCATACGCAAGCATGGAGGACGGCAGTATGGCCAACCAACGCGAGCAGCTAAATCAGATGGCGGGCCGGCAGATAAACTTTATTAATAATTTAGAAAAAGCCCTTATCCGAATTTCCAATAAAACGTACGGCATTTGCCGTGAAACTGGTACACTAATTTCTAAAAAGAGATTGATGGCAGTGCCACATGCTACGCTTAGCAAAGATGCTAAGGATGCACGGAGATAACTGCTTTGTAAACCTATACCGTTTTGAAAAGCCTGGATGGTTTTTATATTCAACACAAATCGACTCGCCTCATGCGAGTCGATTTTTTTTTAACCTAGATTTTTTTTCACGGTGTAGGATTACCCGACGTGGCGATTTCACTTCTCACAATTTTTATTCCCCACTTTTTTTATGTAGATTTAGCTTCTTATTAATAAAATCCCCTTTTAATATGAAAAAAAATTTACTCCTACCAATCTTAATCTTGGTAACCTTTTTTGCCCAGGCCCAAGTGCCTATGAGTGGCACCTATTATATCAATCCTTTTTTTATTGCTCCTAATAATTTTAACTCGTTTCAGCAGGCGGCAGATAGCTTGGCGTTTAATGGTGTGGGCGGCCCTGTAGTCATAAATGTGGCGGGTGCAACTTATACGCAGCAGGTGGATATTGCGGTAATACCCGGCGTCTCGGCTACGAATACGGTTACGTTTAATGGCAACAATGCCACTTTGCAAAATGGGGTTACCACCTCCGCCAACCGGCATACCTTACGATTGTCGGGTGCTGATTATTTACGATTTAAAAAAATAAATTTTGTCAATACAAATATTACGTATGCCTATGCCGTTCATCTTTATAATGAATCGGACAATAATATTTTTGACAGCTGCACCATGACGGTGCCTTCTAATCTTACGCACCAAAACCAGGCAGGTGTTGTAATCAATACAGATACAGGATCTGCTATTCTATTTCCGGCTTCTCCTGTTGCCAATGCGAGCGACGGTAATGTGATAAAAAATTGTACGATACTAAATGGATATTACGGTGTTGTTGTACAGGGGCGTTTACAAAGCGATGGTGCCAATGAGGTAGAAAATTGTATCATTCAAGATTTTGTTAGCACGGGAATCTACATGCGCCGTCAAAATGATAGTAAGGCGATACGAAATAATATTTCGCGCCCACTATTTTCCGATACCAATGATTTTACTGGTATTTATGTAGCGTATGGCCGAAATACCTTGATAGAAAAAAATAAAATCCATGATCCCTTTATGGCGAATACAACTAGAACAGGTTTTAGTATTGGTATTCACATAGAAGAAAATGCAACATTGGGAAATGAAAACCACGTTCAAAATAACCTAATTTATAATATTGAAAGCAATGGCCAAATAATAGGCATTTACATAGACTTTTCAGATTATGTTGAAGTGTATCACAACACGATTAATATAAATCATTTGGCATCTACTGCTGCATTAGCAGGCTACAACAATGCATACGGCATTGTGCTGGATTATGCGGTATTGGGGCCAGGTCCTGGTTATGGTCAATTCGTTAGAAATAATAACGTCAGTATAAACCGAGGAGGTACAGCTGGGCAAGTTTGCATTTACTTTTTAGTAACGGGTTATAATAGCGACTATAATAATTATTTTGTCAGTCCAGGCACTTACCATTATGTTGCCGCAAATTTTAGTGGCTATTGGGTTGAACTGGCCAATTGGCAAGTTGTTAGTGGGACTGATTCAAATTCACAAGATTTATATCCCTATTACGAATCACCCGCCACCGCAAATTTTAAACCGCAAAACCCCGCACTCAATAATAAAGGAACAGACGTAAGTGTTTATTCGGATATTACGGGTGCGCTGCGCTTGGTATCGCCGCCCGATATTGGTGCTTACGAGTTTAGTGGTTGCTTGCCCATGGCAGGGGTTTATAGTATCAATCCTCTGATTGCGGCATCGCCTACCAATTTTATTAGTTGGCAAGCAGCGGCTGATAGGTTGCAATATTGCGGAGTCAGTGCACCCGTTACTATCAATGTTTTGGCAAGTCACATTTTTAATGAGCAAATAGATATTGCGCAAAT
Organism: Chitinophagales bacterium; assembly: GCA_038258625.1. Lineage (GTDB taxonomy): Bacteria > Bacteroidota > Bacteroidia > Chitinophagales > Chitinophagaceae > JAGNRR01. Next base: position 116 of record JBBSPP010000102.1, on the reverse strand, counting down.
ACCTGGTGCATCGGCCATCAACACTGTTACTTTTGATGGAAATAATGCGACCCTTATAAATGATAGCACCAGCACCACCAAGCGGCATACATTTCGCCTTTCGGGCGCAGATTTTT
>JBBSPP010000101.1:0-8221 GCA_038258625.1 Chitinophagales bacterium | reverse complement strand
TTACCAAGAGCGCAGCCACTATGAAGTAAAAAAAAAGCTGTACGAAATTGGAGGCGTGAGTCCGGAGGATGTTGATGAATTAATTTCTATACTGCTGCAAGAAAATTATTTGAATGAAGAACGGTATGCAAAGGCTTATGCTGGCGGACGGTTTAGAATGAAACAATGGGGGAAGCAAAAAATTATTCAGGGATTGAAAAAACAATATGTATCGGCTTACTGTATAAAAAAAGGGCTTGCCGAAATTGATGAAAAAGACTATCAAAAAACATTGAAAACCCTTTTTGAAAAAAAGAAAACGCTGCTAAAATCAGAGAAAAATAAGTTTTCAAAAATGAGCAAGATGCGCGCATACCTTGTGCAGAAAGGATATAGCTTTGATGATATCACGCCGCTTTTACAAAAAATATAATCTATGGCACAACTTACTTTTACATTGATACAATCTGATTTGCATTGGGAAGACAAGGCGAAAAACCTCGCAATTTTTCAGGAAAAAATTCATGCAATTTTAGGTAAAAAACAAGTTGTCATTCTACCCGAAATGTTTTCCACGGGATTTAGTATGCAACCAAAAAAGCTAGCCGAAAGTATGGCTGGAGAAACCGTTGCCTGGATGAAAAGAATTGCTCTTGAAGAAAAAATAATTCTTTGTGGCAGTGTGATTATTGAAGAAACAAAAAAATACTATAATCGGTTTTTGTGGGTATTGCCTTCAGGTGAAATTCAGCATTATGATAAGCGACATTTATTTAGCTATGCTGACGAGGATAATGAATTTACGGCAGGCGATAGACGCGTAATTGTACAGGTAAATGGTTGGCGCATTCTGTTGCAAGTGTGTTATGATTTGCGGTTTCCGGTATATGCTCGGCAGCAAAATAGTGATGAGTATGATGCCATATTATATGTGGCTAACTGGCCCGAAAAAAGAATTGATGCTTGGGATACATTATTGAAAGCGCGGGCTATCGAAAATCAATGTTTTACAATTGGCGTGAATCGGGTTGGGCTAGACGGGAATAAATTTGAGCATAATGGTAGCAGCAGTATTTATAATTCAATGGGCGAATGCTTGCATAATGCCAAGGGTCGCGAAGATGTTTTTTCAATTATATTGGACAATATTGAGGTGAGCGAAACGCGCGCTAAACTACCTTTTCAAAAAGATAAAGATCAATTTACCTTATAAATTTGCACAGGTAAAGATGAGCGCAGGTGGTGCATTCAATAAGGTGAAACCAACTTTGACATCCGAGAAAACAGTTTTTAAATAAGCGTATTTACCGATAGAATATTGATACTGAACAAACACTCCGCTGGGAGATAAATGCTTTTGAATTTTTGCAAAAAGATGTTCAATTTCAGCGCTTTTAAAAAGTGAAAGTGGCAGGCTAGAAATTATATAATCTACTTCTTGTACATTTTCTTGTTCAAGAATTTTGTCAAAATCAAAAGCTGATGCCAAGTGCAGTTTTAAATTTTCCTGAGCAATAAATTTTTTTTGAGCATACTCAAAAAGATTTTCATTTATTTCTAATGCAATTATTCTACAGGTTGGATTACTTTTTTCTAAAATTTCTTGGGTAATGCAACCGTCTCCTACGCCAAGTTCTAGTATTGTTTGGGCTTTTGTAAAATCCACCCCTTCCAAACATTGAGCAATAAGATACCTACTGCTTGGTGTTAAGCTGCCGCTTCGCTTTAAGTTTTTTATTGACTCTTTAAAAAAATTCAAGGATGAAAATTTATTGCTTCAATGATACGCCGCTTAATTCGGTTTCAACACTTTTTGTAGGAATGCTAACAATAGCTAAATAGTTGGCAAAGCGATATGTGCAGTGCTTTATGTGCTTTATTTTCGGGCTACTAAATAAAAATCTTTTCTATGAAGCGCTATTTTCTTTTTCTATTTTTATGTTTTTCTTTTAGCCAAATTGCATCTGGCTACGATTTGGTTGATGCTGTGGTGGATAAAAAATTGACTGCAGTATTTACAAGTACAGGTGAGCACCGCGGAAAATGTGTAAACTTGGTAGTGGAAAGTAAAGTAAAAAGTACACTTATTTTGGAAGTCAATGCGGGTACTTATCTAATCAATACGGATTCTAACGCACAAGATTATTTAATAACGGATTTCCAGATATTAATCATACCACCAGGCGGCAAACAAGAGATTTTATTAAACGCACTGTGTAGCACACGTTTTAAAAATTGTCCAAAAAAAAATGGGTTATTCGAGATTGGCTATGCAAGAAGTGATGCAAGTTTTAACTTGTGTAAGCTTCTACAAAAAACGCAACAGTTTGAATACACAGGTCAGGTTGCGATGTGGAGCTTGATAGAAAAAACTGACCCAAACGAAATAGACGGTTCTGATAGCGCTGCAACCATGAAGTTAAGAAATTTTGTAGGTAATGCACTCGGTATGAAAGTGGAACCTTTTAATAAAAAAACGTACTCAAAGCCAGCAATTGTAGTATCCGAGAGTTTGGAAATTAAAACTTCGGGCAACCATTACGTGCGCCAAGTACAAAAAAATGACCGTGTAGAATATGCGGTATATGATAAAAACGACGAAGCAGTATCAGAGGTGAAGACTAATGTTGTGATTGCCAATAAGCAAAATAAGCACAATGTGATTTGGGATTTTTCTTTGGAAAATTTGAATCCTAAAGAAACCTACTACTTTAAAATAAAAGTAAACGGTGTAACTCAAAAAGAGTGGGCTTATTATTTCTGGGGTTAATTAAACCAATTCGGGCTTTATCATGGCGCATATTTTCTTACAGAAAATCTAGTCTGATAAAGTACTCTGGGCAAAGACCAAGGTAATTTTAAATGATTGCTTAATTGGAAAATTACCTTGGAATTATTTATCCTTCAAAACTTACTTTATTATGTTGCCCATCGCAGTAAGGTTTATTGCTAGAGGCGCCGCATCTGCAAAAAGCGGTGGTTTTTTCTTTTACTACTTTTGAGCCATCGGCGTTGGTTACATTGATTTTGCCATGTACCAACAGCGGTCCATTTTTTAGTATATCAATGTTGGTAGCGGTTGCTTCGGGCGAGTTGTTTTCTTCGTTTTTCATAGTGTAGCTAAGTGCACCGCTGGGGCATTTTTTTATTTGCTCTTGTAATTCTTGCGTAGTTGCGTTTTCTATTGTCATCCAAGGCGACGACTCTGGGTGATATACATTTGGCAGTGATTTTACACATTCTGCTGCGTGTATGCATTTTGATGGTTGCCAGGCAATGGTGATATCATCATTACTGTAATGTTTTATTATGTCTTTCATAGGGACTAATTTTTGAGGTAAAATAATATTTTATTTTCTTATACAATACTTGGTAAGATACACACCACTAATTTAAGTTAGAAATTTTATTAAGAAAACTCTTCTATCAACACACCCATTTTTCCTGTTTGTGCATCTCGTATGGCCTGCATTACTTCGGTTTGATTATTCATTACAAAAGGCCCGTAGGATTCTATTGGTTCGTTCAGTGGCTCGCCGGCTAAGAGTATAAAGCGAGTTTCTTTTTTTGCCAGAATAGAAATTGCTTCTCCATCTTTTTCAAAAATAGCCATGTCTTTCCGCATCAATTTTTGGCCATTAATTTCTAATTCGCCATCGAGTAAATATAAAAGGGCATTAAAATTTTGTGGCACTGGAATTTCTAATCTTCCATTTTCATTAATTTCTGCTCGCAGTAAAAGCTGTGGTGAATTTGTAGGGGCAGCTCCTTTTGTGCCTTTATAATTTCCACTGACCACCCAAACTTTTGACTTTTCATTTTCCACCAGAGGGGTATCTTCCTTTGAAATTGGTTTGTAAAATGGTGCATCCATTTTATGAACGCTTGGTGCATTAACCCAAAATTGTATGAATTCTAAATCGCCACCATTCTCGGCTAGTTCTTTTCCAAAACGTTCGCTATGCGTAATTCCTCGCCCAGCAAACATCCACTGGGTGCCACCTGGGCCTACCGTGGCAATGTTATTGAGTGAATCTCGATGCTCAACTTCACCTTTGAAAACAAAAGTAACTGGTGAAAATCCACGGTGAGGATGTGGCCCTACACCAACATCTTGTATTCGTTGACCACCTGGCACGGTACTTTCCCAATGATGAATAAGCAAAAATGGATCAACCATTTCAGCACTAGGAGCGGGTAGTGGTTGGTCTATAATATGACCGCCCATATTTACTTTTTGTGCAGAAATTATTTTTTCGATATTTCTATTTTTCATAAAATATTATTGATAGTGTATTGGACGAATTTAAATTAAGAAATTACATTTTTGATCATTAGTTCTTCAATCAGTTATATAGCTATTTATATTTTTAGTAATAAAAAACCGCCTGTACAAATTGTACAGGCGGTAAAGAATCTATAAGTAATTAATGTATTTATTTACCTCGTGTAATTTAATATCTCCGAATCGGTATTGTTGAGCGGGTTAGATTCGCCACCGCTACCTTGGAATATTTGTACGCTAAATGTGGATTTACCATCGGTATTGTTCGGATCGTACTCGCCCTTGTAACCAATTTTGGAAATAACACCAGATGGATAGCTGCCGCCGTTAGCTGTATATTCCCATATATAATAATTTGGGTTAGAATTTTCATAGAATTTCCAATCAGGATTATTAATAGGCGTGTTCAAGAAACCAATAGTTGTTTTAGTAGTGTCGTATGCGAACATATAACGTGGGAACAATTTTGGAACTAATACATACACTTTAGAACATGAACCTCTTTGAAGAATTTCAGAAATTGTAAGTACTACTGTCACCGAGTCTTTCCCTTGAATTGCAGTAGGATCAATAGCTATTGTAGGCGTATAATCTGGAATATTGTTTTTAATAACTACCAAGCCTGTAGCTGTACAGCTACCATTTACATAAGTATATGTATAACTACCTATGGATACTGCCGTGGGATTAAGTACAGGATTATTATTACTTGCATTAGTCCAAGTACCTCCTGTAAAGCCAACTGGCTCAATAGTAATAAGATTATAGGTTGTAGCTTGACAAATTAACACGGTATCAAATACAAAGTTGGTTGGACAAACATAAAAACCAAAGTCCATAGTGAGATTTGAATTTGCGTTAATTGTAGCTAGTGCGTTATTCGGTATTTCGGTAGTTGGTTCAGTACCTTGCAACAAAGTCATAGTACCGCTACGGACTTCTAAACCTACTTTGTTGATTCCATTATCGTTGTTATCTACATTCAGGTTTGGATTAGATTCTTCGCCTGTAATAGGGCTTTCGTAAGTACCGTTCGTTACAGTTGGAGGTGTTACACCTACAATGTAGTTGCCCGAACGCAAACCTTCAAATACATACTGTCCATTTGCTCCAGTAATTGTAGAGTCTATTGCTATACCATCAGGTATTTGGTTGCTATCTACATCATTGTAAATTTTTACAGAAGCTCCGCCCAAGCCAAGCTCGGAAGGATCTTTAATTCCGTTTTTATTAATATCAACCCAAATGCTATTACCAATAGCTAAAGGAGAACGGATACCAAAGTTTACATTCATAAGATTACTTGTGCCTACAGTTACAGGCGTTTCACCATTTGCAGTGCCATCATTACCAACATTGTCACAACAATCTTCGGCTACATTAATCCAACCGAATGGCAATACTACAGCTGGTGCGGCATTAGCAACGATACCTGGATTTGTGCTTAAAATTGTTTTGTATGTTTTGTTTGGCGTAACATCTGTAAATATGAATGTGCCATTTGGATTCACAACATCGATACGCTCTACTACACCCATTGTATTCACTAGGCTCACATACAATTGAGCTACACCAGCCATTGAAATAGGCGTTCCATCAACATTTGTTGGGCCATTTTCATCATTAAAAACATTCCCAGTAATTTGAATAGGAGAGTAGAATGCAAAGTCAACTGTAAGATTGCTATTGTTATCTGGCTTAGTTGCGTCGTTGTTTGGATTCTCGTTAAGAGGCTCAGTACCTTGTAACAATACAATGTATTGTGTACGAGTTTCTGTACCTACTTGAAGAACACCATTATCATTGTTATCTACATTTAGATTTGGATTGGATTCTTCACCAGTTGTAGAGCTAACGTATGCAGCACCAGGAGTTATAGGTGGAATTACACCGATAAGGTATGAATTAGCATCTAAATCATCAAACAAATAAAGTCCTAGACTATCTGTGGTTGTGGTTTTGAATATCGGACCATCAGGTACATTATTTTCATCATTATCAAAGTAAAGATTTACAGTAGCACCTTGGATACCCAATTCGCCAGCGTTTCGCACACCATTTTGATTTACATCATTAAATACCATGTTACCAACAGACATTGGTTGGTGAATACCGAAATTAACTTCTGATTTGTCAGAGGTAACTACAACCACAGTTGTTTTACCATCTGTGGTACCATCGTTACCTACATTATCGCAACAATCTTCGGAAACATTTGCCCAACCGAATGGCAGCACTGCCGCTGGAGCTGGACTACTAACCGTACCAGCTGTGGTACTAAGTACTACAGTATAGGTTTGGTTTGGAGACACATCAGCAAATAAATATTTACCTAAGAAACTAACTTGTTGCACGGCCACTACATTACCAGCAGTATTTATCAAATTGGCAAATAAGAAGCTAGTACCTGCAATTCCGATTGGCGTTCCATCCACATTGGCTGGGCCATTTACATCTTTATATACATTACCGTCAATATTAATTGGTTGGTAAAATCCAAAGTCTAAAGTTAAGTTGGAGTTTGAATCTGGTCTTGTAATATCGTTGTTAGGATTTTCATTTTTAGGTTCAGTTCCTTGCAACAATGTGATATAGTTAGACCGTGTTTCTGTACCAACAGCAACAACACCATTGTCGTTATTGTCAACATTTAGGTTTGGATTCGCTTCCTGACCAGCACCATTAGTACTTTTATAATTAGGGCCTACAGCAGGTACAGGAGGGAAAACACCAACAATGTAAGAGCCAGTATCAATGTTTGAGAAAAGATACAGACCTGTAGGGCTAGTAATTGTACTATCAACAGCCGATCCGTCTGCGATATTGTTTTTATCAAAATCCTTATACAATTTTACTACAGCATTAGGTATTCCAGTTTCACCATTATTAAGAATTCCGTCTTGATTAATATCATTCCACACGCTGTTACCCAAAGACATTGGCTCATGAATACCGAAGTTTACATTTGTCTTGTCAGAAGTCACAACCGTTACACTTGTTTCGCTGTTGGTGTTACCATCGTTACCAATGTTATCGCAACAATCTTCTGATACATTTGACCAACCAAAGGCTAATGTTTTGGCAGGGGCAGGACTATTTACAACACCTATTGTGCTGCTCAATACTACCGAGTAAACCATATTTGGCTGTACATTAGTAAATTCGTAAGTACCATTTGTATTAACGGTATCAACTGAAACCACAATACCAGCTATGCTTACCAAACTTGCATATAACTGAGCAGTACCAGCTTTACCAGTTGGAGAACCATCTACGTTTGCAGGACCGTTTTGGTCATTATATACAGTACCAGAAATTTTCAATGCTTGATAGAATGCGAAGTCAATGCTCAAATTAGAGTTACTATTTGGCTTGGTAACATCGTTGTTGGGATTTTCATTTGTTGGCTCAGTACCTGGTAATAAGGTAATAAAATTGGTTCTAATTTCATTGCCCACTTGGTTTACACCATTATCGTTATTATCAATATCAAGATTTGGATTTACTTCTTCATTGGCACCAGTGATACTTTGGTAAGCAGGGCCGCTAACAGGTGATGGAGGTACAACGCCTACAATGTAAGAGTTAGCATCTAAGTTATCAAAAAGATACAATCCACTACCATTTGTTACTGTGCTATCAATCGCTACGCCGTCGGGCAAGTTATTTTGATTCGCATCCAAATATAATCGAACAATTGCACCAGGTATTGTCGGCTCGCCAGTTTCTTTTAGTCCATTTTGATTAATATCGTTCCATACATTATTACCGATAGACATTGGTTGGTGGATTCCGAAATTTGCGTTAGTAACATTTACTAAAGCTACAGTTACGGCAACTTTACCGTTGGTGTTTCCATCATTACCTACGTTATCACAACAATCTTCGGCTACGTTTGTCCAACCAAATGGAATGGTAGCTGCAGGAGGATTATTACCTAGCGTACCGGATGTCGTG
>JBBSPP010000100.1:0-8222 GCA_038258625.1 Chitinophagales bacterium | reverse complement strand
GCACGAGCGTACCGCTAGTTATGGCTCGCTCGTAAAGTAGCGTTTCCCAATGGTCTGTACCTTGCCAAAAAATATTTTTTAGCATAGTAAGTGCTTCGGGGTTGGAGTTTGCAAGTGTGGTGGCTAGTTTTTCAATGGCGGCATCCATATCTTCAATACTATCTGCAACGTGGGCGTAAATTCCATGTTGCTGCGCCCAAGATGCATCGTACCAGGTGGTAGCATCAAGTGCTAATTGCGAAAATGCGGCGGTGCCCGTTTTGCGCTCTACCGCTGGGCCTACCACGAATGGACCTATGCCAATAGCGAGCTCGGATAATTTTACGGCGGCGTGTTTTGTAGCAAATGTATAATCACAACTGCTAGCCACGCCTACGCCACCGCCCACGGCTTTGCCCTGCACGCGCCCAATAATTATTTTGCCGCAGCTGCGCATGGCGTTTATTACCTTGGCAAAACCTGAGAAAAATTCTTTGCCAGTGGCTTCGTCTTCAATGGCGATGAGCTCGTCAAAACTGGCGCCGGCACAGAAGGCGCGGTCGCCATCGCTTTTTAATATTATTACATTGGCGGCATCAGTGGCACCTACTTTTTTTATGGTTTCGGCTAGTTGGTTGAGGATGCTTCCGGGCAAGGAGTTGCTGGCGGGGTGCCCAAAGGTGATGGTTGCTATCTTGTTTTCTATGGTATGTGCTACGTAGCCGTTCTCGTTCATGAAGGCAAATATAAAAGCATTTTTTTATTACGAGTAATTTCAATGGGTGTTCAGTTGTGGTTTAGGGTTCCGCAAATGGTTCGTGTGGGCAAGAACCTCGCGGAAATTATTGCATATCATGGAGTAGTAATTTTTGGCAAAAAAAATCCCTCTCTGCCAGGGCAAAGAGGGACGATTATGTAAAAAGATTGAAAACTAGTTTTCGCTTTCCTCAGTAGCATCGGCATCTTTCGATTCCTCTTTTGCATCTTCTTCGGGCGTAGCTTCCTTGGACGCTTTAACATCTTTAGCATCTTCTGCTACTTCAGTTTCTTTTGCTTCCTTTGGTTCTTTAGCTTTTTTTGGTTCTTTAGCCTCAGCAGCTTTTGGCGCTTTTTCATCACCTTCCATTTTCTTTTTGAGGTTGGCTAGTACATCCAAATCTCCCAATGTAGCTTTCTCAATCTTCGATTGCATGGTCTTCATTGATTTTTTGGTACGGTCGCCTTGGTCTTTTGCTTCCTGGCGGCCAGCTTCTCGCTCCATTTGCAAGTCAGCTTCCCACGTTTTGCTGTGCGATACCAAAATGCGCTTTTCATTACGATCAAATTCGATAATCATAAACGGTGCACTTTCATCCACGGCAATAGATTTCTCGTCTTCCTTGCGCAAGTGGCGCGTAGGTGCAAAAGCTTCCAAGCCATACTGCAATTGAACAATACCACCTTTGTCTTCTTTACGAATTAGCAACCCTTCGTGGGTAGTACCCATTGGGAACGTGCTCTCGAATGTATCCCAGGGATCGTCTTCCAATTGTTTGTGACCTAGAGAAAGTTTGCGCGTTTCACTATCAACGCTCAACACCATTACTTCAAGGTTGTCACCAACTTTGGTAAAGTCACTTGGGTGGTTGTAACGCTTCACCCAGCTAAGATCGCTAATGTGAATCATGCCGCCAATGCCCTCGTTGAACTCTACAAACACACCGTAAGGCGTCAAGTTTTTCACCTCACCATTGTGGCGTGTGCCTTCGGCAAATTCTACCTCTATTCGATCCCATGGATCTTCGGTCATTGCTTTTATAGAAAGGCTCATTTTCTTTTCTTCTTTGTCTATCGAAACAATTTTTGCTTCGTAGTCATTACCTTCCGTAAAGTATTCTTTAGCGTTGATAGGTTGGTTGCTCCACGTAATTTCGCTTACGTGTACAAGGCCTTCGATGCCTGGCTCAATTTCTATAAATGCACCGTAGTCTTCAATGTTTACTACTTTACCTTTTACTACTTCGCCTTCTTTAATACCTTCAGGAAGATTTTCCCATGGCTGATCTGTAAGTTGTTTCAGGCCTAGAGAAATACGTTTTTTATCGTCATCAAAATCAAGGATAACCACGTTCAAACTCTGACCATTTTCTAACACCTCGCTTGGGTGCTTAATGCGGCCCCACGAAATATCGGTAATGTACAAAAGCCCATCAATACCACCAAGGTCGATAAACGCACCAAAGTCAGTTACGTTTTTCACGGTACCTTCTAGTACTTGGCCTTTCTCAAGTTTGCCCATAATCTCAGCACGTTGTGCTTCGATATCGCTCTCGATAAGTGCTTTGTGAGATACTACTGCATTGCGGATTTCTTCGTTGATTTTTACAACTTTGAACTCCATCGTTTTGCCTACAAACTGATCGTAATCCGTAACAGGTTTTACATCAATCTGCGAACCTGGTAGGAATGTTTCCATACCAAAAATGTCCACAATTAAGCCACCTTTGGTTTTGTGCGTGATAAGACCACTCGTGATTTCGCCAGTTTTGTAGAAATCCACAATTTTTTCCCAAGCACGGTAAGCACGCGCTTTTTTGCGGCTCAGTACTAAGTGACCATCGCGATCTTCTTTTTCTACTACAAAAACCTCAATTTCGTCGCCTACGTTTACCTCGTCCAAATCTCTAAATTCGTTCAAAGAAATAAGCCCGTCGCTTTTGTACCCTACATCCACTACAGCGTCAGTTTCGGTAAGTGCCATTACGTGGCCTTGCATAATTTCACCATCATTAATGGTATTGAATGACTGCTCGTAGAAACCATCTAGCTCGGCAGTGTCGGCCTCATTATAATGAGACACATTTTTACGGTCAATACTCCAATCAAAATCATCGTGGCTACCGCTAGCTTGCGGGTGTGCTACAACTTCATGTTTTTGTCTTTGAGGAGTTTCAACTGTGGGCTGCTCTGTAGCTGCCGCTTCTGTTGGTTGTGTAGCAGCGTCTTGCTGCTCAATATTTTTATCTTCCAAAATATAAAATGCTCAAAAAACTTTTTAAACGGACTACCTGCCCGTTGGGGATTTTTTGAGGACGGCAAAGATAGGCGGGTTTTGGAAAAAGTTTTTTTTTAAGGACGTTTTATTAATGGTAGTGTGCCTGGTAAAAAAATGCTCGAACCATATTTTTTCAAATGTGACGCAATAGCCAAAAGTAAGGCTCTGAATAGACCTATCCTTTTATGCACTTGGCTTTGGGGCCATTAAAAGGTTTTATAAAAAGAGTGCTTTAACTCAAAAAGCTATCCAAAATATGTTGTCCTCCGGCAGCGCATATATCCGTTTGCCTCTTCAACACATAGGTAGTAGCTAGGTTTTAGTTGTAAGGGAGTAAAGAAAAACCCCATTCCGTGTTTGTCTGCTCTGAATAATTCATTACGAAAACCCATTACTCAAGGTTTTTATACCGAAACATTTTAGTTTTCATATTATTCCTCAATCGTTACCCAAGTATTTTCCAAGCCCGCTTTGCGCACAAGTTCATTGAAAATTTTTGCATTATCAGGATGTATCCGCACACAACCATGAGACGCTTTGTTGCCCAAACGCGGAATGTTGCCGCGCGTAGTGCCGTGGATGGCATAGCCGCCACGGATGAAAACTACGTAAGGCATATTCCCAAGCCCATTATAATTGCCACCTGGATATTTTTTGCTCGTATATTTCTGAAAAATGGGACCGTTAGGCTGCATGTCAAGCGTGGGTGTTTCGTGGCGGGTGCTGCCGGTTGATACTTTAAATGTATCTACAATTTTACCGTCGATATATAAATATAGTCGTTGGTCTTTTTTACTAACGCGTGCCCATACGCGACTATCTACGCGCCCATTTTTTTCTACAGAGGTTGTTTTTAAAATAGAATCAGCGTCATGCAACTGTTTCAAATTATATTTCAGCGCTTTAATTTCTTCAGCAGTCATTTTTTTAATTTCTGCACTGAACGAATCTTTTTTGTTAGAAATTGTACTATCTAACGAAGCATCTTTGGTTAAGAGATTGGAATCTTTTAACCCTGCTTTTCTTACCATTGCACTGTCATTCTCGTAAATAGATTGAAGCGAATCTAGGTAAACATAAAAACTGTCTTTCTCTGGGTCGTAAGCAGCACCGTCAAACATATTTGTCGTATCGCTTACGGTTACGGTAGTAGCATTATCATTCATTACTTCTTCTTTTATTCTTTCATAATCCAGATCCTGATGAGTGCTGTTTTTGCAGGAGTAAAGCCCTAAAATTAAAAGTGCGAAGAGGAGTGTTTTTTTGTACATAGAAAAATTTATGGCTGCAAAGTAAACGTAAATCAATGTTATCTTTTTTGCTTTCATTTACTTTTACCTGACCAAAAATATTTTTTGATACTAAATTAGCGGCAATGTTTACAGCAGAAGAATTACACAATGTACAAACGCGGGATGAGCTTTTTACTATAGCAAAAAGTAAGAAGTTGCCAATGGGAAGATACAAAAGAAAAATTACGTATTTAGAAGAGCTCCGTATGTTGCAGGCGTATTTGGTTGATTTTCAGCAATGGGTGGCCAAGCATAATAAACGTGTGGCTATTATATTTGAAGGCCGAGATGCTGCGGGCAAAGGTGGCGGCATACGCAGGTTTGTAGAACATTTGAATCCTCGATCTATGCGCGTGGTGGCGCTAAATAAACCTACACAGGTAGAGAAAGGCCAATGGTATTTTATGCGTTATATAAAGGAATTGCCCAACCCTGGCGAAATTGTTTTTTTTGATCGAAGTTGGTATAATCGTGCCGTGGTGGAGCCGGTAATGGGTTTTTGTACCGAGCAGCAATATGCGCATTTTATGCTGCAAGTCCCCAATTTCGAACACATGCTTTATGAAGACGGTTTACATGTTATAAAATTTTGGTTTTCAATATCAAAAGATGAACAGGCTAGCCGGTTTGAAGCACGCATACAAAACCCGCTGAAGGAGTGGAAGTACAGCCCAGTAGATAAAAAAGGACAAGAACTTTGGGACGAATACACCTATTATAAAGAGATGATGTTTTCAAAAACGCATACCACATTTTGCCCATGGACAATTGTAAAAGCGAATAATAAACGCGCCGCAAGGTTGCAAGCTATGCGCTATGTTTTGTCACAATTTGATTTTACGGGCGACCCAAAAATAGCGGCATCATTACTGCCAGACCCAAACATAGTTTTGCGCTATCACCGAGCAATAGAACAACTGGATATATAATGGCAAAAGAAAAAAAAACGAGGAAGTTGACCGCATACGAAGTCGAGTTATTAAACACTAAAGTGGGCAAGAAAAATTTGTTTGCATATCCAAATGTAGATGTGGAGTGGTCAATTAATAGGGCAAACTATGAAATTGCATTATCAGAATTGCAGGTGGAAATGATACAGTTGCTCAATTGGATTATTGCAAATGATAAAAAAGTAGTGGTGCTATTTGAGGGCCGAGATGCTGCGGGAAAAGGTGGAGCGATACGGCGAGTAACAGCGCATATTAATCAGCGGCATTACCGTATTGAAGCCTTGCCAAAACCAACTGAAGAAGAAACGGGGCAATGGTATTTTCAGCGCTATGTAAACAAATTGCCTAAGCCAGGCGAGATTGTTTTTTTTGACCGAAGCTGGTACAACCGCGCTGTGGTAGGGCCTGTAAATAATTTTTGTACGCAAGAAGAATACGAAATTTTTATGGGACAGGTAAATGAATTTGAACGGATGATAATAGAATCAGGCACGTACCTTATCAAACTTTATTTTTCAATTACCAAGCGAGAGCAAGCGCGAAGGTTTAAGGATATAAAAGAAAATCCGCTGAAGAGATGGAAAATGTCCCCTGTGGATGAACGCGCTCAGGAACTGTGGGATGAATATACAAAATATAAAGAGCGCATGTTTGCCGAGACGCATACCAAAATGGCACCTTGGAAAAAAATCCGCGCCAACAAAAAAACCTACGCGCGCTTAGAAGCTATAAAACACATTTTGAAAAGTGTGCCATACAAAAAAAATACAGATAAGAAGTAAATAGTCATTTTGACTTTTAGTGTTTTACTTTTACCACATTCATGGATATATCTGGTATTGTTATATTGCTCCTCTGCGGCATTTTATTGCTCAGCTATTTTTTTGATTTCACATCAAAATTTACGCGCATACCCTCAGTTATTTTACTAATGTCATTAGGTTTTGGTATTTCATTCATATCCAAAACCTTAGAGTTACCAACGATTGATTTATCAGGCATCCTTCCCATCTTGGGTACGTTTGGGCTTATATTAATTGTGTTGGACGAATCTTTTGAGCTGCAATTATCCAAAGATCGGTTTCCGATAATTAAAAAATCTTTGATCGTAGCGGTAATTCCAATGCTTATCCTTTGTACAATCCTGAGTATTGCATTTTATTATTTTAGAGGGGTGGCGTGGCAGAATGCCGTGGTAAATGCGATCCCATTGGCCATTATAAGCAGCGCGATAGCTATACCAAGTGTTTATCATTTAAGCAAAAATCTAAAAGAATTTGTGGTGTATGAAAGCAGCCTATCGGATATTTTTGGCGTGGTATTGTTCAATTTTTTTGCGCTAAATACGATGTTTAGTTTTGGCACCTTCATTGGTTTTTTGGGTCAAATAATCTTAATGCTCATTATTTCCTTAATTGCGTCGGCATTGCTGTCGGTGTTGTTATCCAAAATAGATCATCACATAAAGTTTGTACCCATTATTGTATTAGTCATTTTAATTTATCAGCTTTCCAAAATTATTCATTTACCTGCATTAATTTTTATTCTCATTTTGGGAATTTTAATCGGCAATCTGGATTTGATAAAAAATAAAAAGATCAACGACATACTACAGCCCAAAATAATGGATGAAGAAGTGTTGAATTTAAGAAAAATAGTAAAGGAGGCAACCTTCTTGATGCGCACACTTTTCTTTGTGGTATTTGGCTACCTCATCAACCTGAGCGAATTAATCAACCCCGAAACCTGGGGCTGGTCTTTATTTATTGTGAGTACGATATTAATTGTGCGCGCTATACAACTCAAGGCCATAGGGCTTACTATTTTTCCGCTGATATTCGTAGCGCCTCGGGGGCTTATTACCATTCTACTTTTTTTGTCCATACCAGTTACACTGCAAATGCCGTTGGTAAACAAATCACTCATCATACAAGTAATTATTCTTACAGTATTAGTAATGATGGTGGGCATGCTTTTTCATAATGATAAAAAAGAAGATGGTGCCGAGCAAGAATTGGAGGAGAGTATAGACGAGGCAAAAAAGGACAACAACGAGGAAGTTCAATTAAAAGAAATAGGGTTGGAACCTTCAAATTAATTTCATTTCGTTCGCCTTGGCTACGGCTTCCATTTTGTTGTGTACGCCCATTTTTTTATAAATATTTTCGGTATGTTTTCGTACTGTGCTTGGGCTAATGCTTATGTTGCTAGCAATTTCTTTATAATTTAAGCCTGCGCTAATGTGCTGTAGCACTTCAGTTTCTTTGGAGCTTAAAGCAATTGTTTCTGCAGCGGGTGCGGTGAGCGATTCGATATTTGTACCTAAGCGCAATAAATGAATCGTGCGCTGCGTAACCTTGGCACTCATGCTAGCGCCGCCTTCGCACACTTGTTGTATAGCGGCATATATTTTTTCGCCAGATTCTTCCTTTAGCAAATAGCCACTAGCGCCTGCTTTGATAGCTTGGTATATTTTTTCATCATCTTCAAAAACCGTAAGCATAATAACACCAATTTGCGGATACAATTTTTTGACGGCGGCAGTAGCTTTTATGCCATCCATTTTGGGCATTTCAATGTCCATGATGATGGCATCCAAGTTATGATTATCTTTTAATAATATTAAAAGTTCTTCGCCATTGGTAGCTACAATATCCATGAATACATTTTTAAATTCTGCCAATTTTTCTTTCAGCGTTCTTGCTAAAAAATAATTGTCCTCGGCGATGGCTATTCGGTATTTCATGGGTCAAATGTATTTTTTAATATTAGTGTATCCTATACGGCATATTACGTATTTATGGTTAGTTGGCAATTTACCGTTGTCCCTGTTTCATTACTCACAATATGATAGTGGCCTGCTAGCTCTTGCATTCGTTCTAGCATAAAACGCAGTCCATTTCCTAGCTGTTCCTCACTTGTATCATAACCAATCCCGTCATCAGCTATTGATAAAAAAAGCTGATC
>JBBSPP010000099.1:0-8230 GCA_038258625.1 Chitinophagales bacterium | reverse complement strand
TAACTTCGAGCCGTGAAATTTATACTAACTATCCTTTTTTGCTGTACTTCTACAATCTCTGCACTAGCGCAGGTAATTAGCGATGAAGGCATTGTAGAAGAAACTGGAAAGTCTATTTTTAGTTTTAATACAGAAGTGCCCGTACCGAAACGAGCGGCCTTGTATTCGGCAATATTGCCAGGGCTTGGCCAAGTATATAATAAGCAATATTGGAAGCTCGGAATTGTGGTAGCTGGCACCGCAGCTGCCGGATATTTTATAGATTATAATAATGGTGAATATCAGCGATTTCGAAATGCCTATATTGCCCGTCTAAATGATCCGACTGAACTGGGAGAATTTCCCAACTATCAAGCCGCGGATTTAAAAACTAAGCAAGATCAATTTCGGCAGTATCTCGAATATACTGTTGTATTTACCACAGTAGGTTATGCGCTCAATATTTTGGATGCACTCGTGGCGGCTAACTTGCGCACCTTTGATATAAGCGAAGATATTTCGTTGATGCCAAAACCGACTTATGAAAATAAGCAGTTGGGTTTGGCGTTGGTTTTTAATTTAAAATAATTTTTATATGAAAATTGCATTAATTGGATATGGAAAAATGGGCCGCGCCATTGAAGAAATAGCATTAGAAAAAGGCCATGAAATAGGATTAAAAATTGGCGTAGACAATCTGGAAGATTTCACTGTCAAAAATTTGAAAGGCATCGAAGTCGCTATCGAATTTACCACGCCCAAAACAGCTTTTGAAAATCTGAAAACACTTTTTGAAAACAAGATTCCAACCGTGTGTGGCACCACAGCATGGCTAGATAAAAAAAACGAGGCGGAAACTATTTGCAACCAAAACGATACGGCATTTTTGTACGCAAGCAATTTTAGCGTGGGCGTAAATATATTTTTTGAGTTAAACAAACACCTCGCACGCATCATGAATAAATATCCTAACTACCAACCAAGAATGGAGGAAATTCATCATACTGCTAAACTCGATGCACCAAGTGGTACAGCCGTAACCTTGGCAGAGGGCATAATTGAAAATATGGATTCCAAGTGGGAATGGTTGAATGAACAAACAGACATTGCGCATATCGTACCGATTATATCCAAGCGCGAAGACCCTGCACCCGGCACGCACAGCGTTTCGTACAATTCGGAAATTGATAGTATCGAAATAAAACATACGGCCCACTCACGCAAAGGTTTTGCAAGTGGTGCGCTACTAGCGGCAGAATTTTTGGTTGGCAAAAAAGGAATTTTTAGTATGAAAGATGTGCTGGAATTGTAAATCCTTATCATAATATCTATAAAAAAGCGGCAACAAAGTTTAAACCTTGTTACCGCTTTTTAATAGTATAACCCATTATTTCAGCACCGATTTGAGTAATGCACGATGAATTTTATGCATTGTCGTCTTCATCCCTCGGCTCGGGAATTACTTCCATTTTCACCTCGGCTAAACCGGCATTTACGTAACCCAATTCTTGCGCTGCACCTCTTGACATATCAATTAATCGTCGCGTAGCCATGTGCTTTGCCATGCGGTCATTAATTTTTAAAATAACAGACTTGCCATTGAACATATTCGTTACACGCACCCAAGTACCAAGCGGTAAAAAATTGTTCGCTGCCGTCATTTTTTTCTGACGAAAAACTTCACCATTTGCGGTTTTACGACCTTCAAATTTGTTGTGATAATAACTTGCTTTACCGGTCCAAGTATTTTTCGATAGCTTTTCGTTATCGGCTTTTAGGAATACAGGTAAACAAAAAATAACTGATAGTAATAAGAGTTTAATTTTCATGGCGCAAAAGTAAATTTTTAATGTCGCACATGCAAGCTATCGTGCTAATGAGATGTTTTTAAAAAACACTCCTATCTTTCCCTACAAAATGTTAACCTCGCGCTGTAATGCAATGCCATACCGAAACTCCACGTCATTAATAATCTGTTCACTTAAGTTATAGACTTCGTAACCTTTGGCATTTCCATAATTTACGAGCACCAAGGCTTGTTTTTTATGCACGCCAACTTCACCACTGACATAGCCTTTCCAACCCGCATTTTCTATCAACCATCCTGCTGGTATTTTTACGCCATCCTCTTGCACATAGCTCGGCATTTCGGGGTGATCAATTATTATCGAATCAAATTTTTGCTGACTTACCACAGGATTTTTAAAAAAGCTACCCGCATTTCCAATTTCTTTTGGATTGGGCAATTTACTCTCTCGGATGGAAATCACCACATCCGATACATCTTTTATCGTAGGCTCTGTGATTTTTCGATCATCCAATTCTTGCGCAATTGCGCCATAAGAAAGTTTTACATCATGCTTTTTTGAAAGCCTTAAAACTACGTGTGTTATGATAAATTTATTTTTCAGGGTATGCTTAAAAACACTTTCGCGGTAACCAAATTCGCAATCGCAATTATCAAAAACACGTTCAAGGCCGGTAGTTTTTTCAATGGCAAATACTTTTTCTATAACCGATTTTATTTCTACACCATACGCGCCTATATTCTGCATAGGCGCCGCGCCCATGGTGCCAGGGATTAGTGATAAATTTTCTATCCCTCCAAAATTATGAGCAATAGCCCACAATACACACTCATGCCAATTTTCGCCTGCGCCAAATTTTACGTAGGCGAAGTCATCGTTTTCTTCAAGTATTTCTTTGCCGTAAATTTCATTTTTCAACACCAGGCCTTCTAGGTTTTTGGTAAATAAAATATTGCTACCTCCACCCAAAATAATGTGCTCATTAGCCTGGTAAACTTTTCCTTTTAAAATTTCCTTCAAATCTATCACTGACCGAAACGTGAGCATCATATTGGCGCGCACGTCTATCCCGAAGGTGTTTAGTTTTTTTAAGGAAGGATTAATTTGAAATTTCATTACGAACGCCGGCAAATTTAATCAAAATGTTGGATGTATGTTATTAGGCTTCGGATTCATAGTATTTTTATGGAAATTCGCACCACAAACATCTTTTACATTATGAAGAAGTCTTTAATAATTTTATTCTCAATTTTTATATCAATCAGCTCAATGGCGCAAACAACATTTTACGAAACACAATGGAAAGAAGTGGAAGCCTTGACCAAAAAACAAAAATCAAAAGATGCTGAAGCTGTCATAAAAAACATTATGAGCCGCGCTAAAAAGGAAAATAATAAAGAACAAATTATCAAATCATTAATCTTGCTACGGCAATCCGTAGCAGAGCGCGATGAACAAAATAGCCCTAACACAATCCAAGATTTTGAAAAAGAAATAGCGGGATTAGAGTTTCCCGAAAAAAATATTATGCACTCGATGATAGCCAGTTTGTATCATCAGCATTACGAACAAAACCGTTACAAAATTTATCAGCGAACAGAAATTGCTAATGCCAGCGATTTGAAATATCCTGACGATATTGAAACCTGGACGCCGCAATTATTTTTTAAAAAAATTCAAGAAAATTTTGATGCTTCGCTGGAGAATACGTCGGGCTTGAAAACCTATCCGACTTCAACTTTCCCCGAGCTAATTACAAAGGGCCAAAATACAGAAAACCTGCACCCTACATTGTTTGACGTGCTGGTTCATCGCGCAATAGATTATTACTCCAACAATGAAATTGACATAACCAAAGCTGCTTATTTTTTTAAATTAAAAAACGAAAACGCATTTGCGCCCGCCAATAAATTTATACAAACAGCTTTTGAAAATAAAGACGACTACTCTACAAAATACCTTGCGCTCTCTTACTTACAATTGGCCACGCGTTTTCATATAAATGATGCGCAGCCCGATGCGCTAATTGACGTTGAAATAAAAAGACTGGAATTTGTAAAAAATCATTTTGACGGAAACGAAGGAAATGATTTGTATAAAAAAGCGTTGGAAGGACTAATAAAAAAATATGCCAATAATGAAACCACCGCCAAAGCAATGCTCGCTCTTGCCAGCGAATTACAAAACACTGACAAACCCGCCGCTTTGGTTTGGATAAAAAAAATAAACGAAAAATTTCCGAATAGCATAGAGCTACAAGCTGCAAAACGGATTGAAGCAAGCATACTTTCACAATCCCTGAGCATTACAACGGAGAAAGCTGATGTGGCTCAGCATAATATTTTGGGCAAATTAAATTTTCAGAATTTAGAGAAAGTGTATCTAAAAATTATACCCATTTCTTACGACGAATTTAAAAGTAAACAAAATGATATTTATCGTAATGAATGGATGCCCACCGGTCAATCAATCCGCGATTGGGATATTGAACTTGATAAAACTGCTTGGCTCGGCGACAAAAAATACGAAACCCACGAAACCGAAATCAACATAGAAAAGTTGCCCATGGGTACCTACGCCATAATGGTTTCGGGTAATCGTACGTTTGACAAAACTCGTTCGCCTGTAGCGTTTAGTATGTACCAAGTTACAAATTTGAGCTATGCCGTTACCAATGTTGACGGCGGGAATACGCTCTTCGTGCTACATCGAGAAACGGGCGAACCGCTTGCCAATATTAGCGTACAGCGGTATAAGCAAAATTATAATTACGATAGCAGAAAAAATCAATACGAAAAAGTAGATCTAAAAACAACCGATAAAAATGGCCGGATAGATTATAAAAGCGATGGTACAAATTATAATCAATATGATGTAGAAATTATAAATGGCGATCAAAAACTGTGGGTTGATAATGCTTTTTATTCGCAACAAAAATACCTAGGGCAAGACCGCGAGTATATTACTTTTTTTACCGACCGTGCTATTTACCGTCCGGGACAAACAATTTATTTTAAAGGAATTTATATAAAATCTGCCGCCGATGATCGCGACCATAATGTGGTGGCGAACAAAAAAATTGAGGTGATTTTAAAAGACGCAAATTACAAAGACGTAAAAAAACTTACGCTCACCACGAATGAGTTTGGCTCTATCAACGGCAGTTTTGCCGCGCCCGAAGGATTGCTGAATGGGCGTTTTACAATCTTTACAGACAAAGGGCAAACGCAAATACGAGTGGAAGAATACAAACGTCCAAAATTTGAAGTGGTGATGGATAGTCTCGAAAAAAATGTAAAGCTGAACGAAAATGTAGAAGTGAGCGGGATAGCAAAAGCCTATGCTGGGAATACTGTGGAGGGCGCAAAAGTGAGTTACATCGTTCGTCGAAATGTGCGGTGGCCATATTATTGGCGTTTTTATTATTGGGGCGGCGGCCGCAATAGCGAAGAAATTGTGGTGAGCCAGGGCGAA
Source organism: Chitinophagales bacterium (assembly GCA_038258625.1). Lineage (GTDB taxonomy): Bacteria > Bacteroidota > Bacteroidia > Chitinophagales > Chitinophagaceae > JAGNRR01. The sequence continues at coordinate 2,969 of JBBSPP010000099.1, read as the reverse complement.
ACAATGACCGATGCCAATGGCAAATTCACGATTTCTTTTTTTGCTGAAGGCGATGAAAATATTGACCCGCGCACAAAACCATTTTATGATTTTGAAGTAAGCGCAGACGTAGCGGATATAAATGGCGAAGTACGCAGCGGCAAAAAAAGTTATGCAATTACCAATCAATCTTTATTGCTAAGCGTGACCCTGCCAGCGCAACAAGACTTTAATAAATTTAATGCCATTAGCCTGACGACTACAAATGTGCAAGGAAAATTTACGGCATCCGATGTGAAATTAGAATTTATAAAACTGCAAGCACCCAATCGTTTTTTGAAAAAGCGACTGTGGCAAGCACCCGAAAATAATCTTTTGACAAAGCAAGATTTTGAAACGTACTTCCCTGATTATGAATATGGCAATGAAAGCAATCCACTTTTTTGGACTGAAGAAAAAAAGGTGTGGAGCAAAACAATTCGTACTGAAGAAGGCACCCCAGTTTACCTTCAAAAAATTGCGCCGAATGGCGGCTACTATTTATTGAAAGCCACTACTCGTGATAAAGACGGCAATGAAATTGAAGAAAAAAAGGTTATCCGATTAGTGAATACAAGCAATTTAGAAGCCGAGAAAAACGAGGCCCTCTTTACTTACTTGACCAATAATTTTTTAGAGCCCAATGATAAAACAACACTTAGCGTGGCGAGTGCTTTTGAGAATGCCTATATAAATAAAACCATTACGCGGCAAGAAAAAATAAGCTCATCATGGAGCGATAACACGGAGCAATTCAGCATTACAGAAAAAGATCGTGGCGGGTTTTCGGTAAATTATTTTATGGTGCGCGGCAATCGTTTGTACCAAGAAGATGTTGCCATCTCTGTGCCGTGGAGCAACAAAGATTTAGAAATTAGTTATGAAACGTTCCGCGATAAAATATTGCCAGGCAGCAATCAAGAATGGAAAATAAAAATTAGCGGTAATAAAAAAGAAAAAGTAAGTGCAGAAATTTTAGCGGCGATGTACGATGCCTCACTCGATGCTTTTGCTAAAAATAATTGGGCGAGCATGAAGCTGTATCAAAACAGCAATAATTATATGCAATGGAATTCGCAGGCTTTTGGAACTGGGCAACAACGTACGTTTTATATCGCGCCTGATTATGTTGGTGATGGAAAATATAGGGAGTATCCGTATCTGAATATGTATGGTTTGGTAAACACAAGTAGATTATATCCAGGTAGAACAGATAATCCCGAAGGAAGAGTTTATTATGATAAAGAAACTCAAGGATATTATAGAATGAAAAATACTCAATTATCCGCGCCTTCTATGCGATCAAAACAAATTAGTTCTAAAAATGTTGCCGCCGATGCAGGACAGGAATATTCTAACGAAGCCCCACCACCACCTCCACCGCCTTTGACGGAAGATAAAGGCGCCGCCCAAAAAGAAAACTTAGACGAAGTCCAACTCCGCACCAACCTCAGCGAAACAGCTTTCTTTTTGCCCGAATTGAAAACTGATGCAGACGGAAATATTATTTTTTCTTTCACCGCGCCGGAGGCACTTACGCGCTGGAATGTAAAAACACTAGCACATACCAAAGATTTGAAAACGGCGTTTTTAGAAAAAACTTTGGTCACGCAAAAGGAGTTAATGCTCACGCCTAATCATCCACGCTTCATGCGCGAGAATGATAAAATGGTTTATAGTAGCAAGCTTTCAAATTTGAGTGATAAAAATTTGAACGGCACCGCTCGCTTGGAAATTATTAATGCAAAAACCGAGGAAAAAATTAATGTACTTTTTAAAAATACTGAAAATGAAAAAACTTTTGAAGTAGCTGCTGGCAAAAGCACCGAGCTCACCTGGAATATTGAAATACCCGAAGCATTTACCGATCCCGTCTTGGTTCGCATTGTGGCCAAGGCTGAAAATTTATCAGACGGTGAGCAACAAGCTGTGCCGCTTTTATTAAATTCGATGTTGGTGACGGAGACAATTCCTTTGCCCGTGCGACCGAATACTACAAAGAATTTTAGTTTTGACAAACTACTAAATAGCGGAAACTCTAAGACGCTAAAACATCATAAACTGACGGTAGAATATACGAGCAACCCTGCATGGTACGCCGTGCAAGCCCTACCTTACCTCACCGATTATCCGTATGAATGCAGCGAGCAAACATTTAATCGATATTACGCTAACGCGCTGGCGCAACACATTGCCAATAGCTCGCCGCGTATTCAAGAGATTTTCAGCAAATGGAAAGACACGGATACCGCTGCTTTACTTTCTAATCTAGAAAAAAACCAAGAACTGAAAAGTGCGCTCTTGCAAGAAACGCCGTGGGTATTCGAAGCCGAAAATGAAACGGCGCAGAAAAAACTCATTGCCAATCTTTTTAATATGAACAGAATGAGCAAAGAACTTGCTTCAACTTTAGAAAAGTTAGAAAAACTGCAAACTTCCAATGGTGGTTTTGCTTGGTTCAAAGGCATGCAGGACAATCAATTTATTACGCAATATATTGTTACAGGTATTGCGCGTTTGCAAAAGTTGGACGTGGCGGATGCAAAAAATAATGATAAGATTCAAAGCATTTTGAATAAAGCCATTCCATATTTAGATGCTCGTCTTGCCGATGATTATGCGCGCCTGAAACGTGATAAATTGTTGGAAGGAAACACCTTGAGCTATTACCATATTCAGTATTTATACATGCGCTCGTTTTTCCCTGAGCGAAAAATTACAGGCAATGCAAAAACAGCTTTTGATAATTTTAAAGCCAAAGGGGTAAAGCATTGGACAGACAATAATAAATACATGCAAGGCATGTTGGCAATAAGTTTGAACCGTTTTGACGAACAAAAAACGGCTTATGATATTATGGATGCACTGCGCCAAAATGCTATTCATAATGAGGAAATGGGACTGTATTGGAAAGAGTTTAATCAAGGTTCGTATTGGTGGTACGAAGCGCC
>JBBSPP010000098.1:0-8233 GCA_038258625.1 Chitinophagales bacterium | reverse complement strand
GTGCGCATTCTCGATAATATTGTGGGCTATATGCGCTTGCGTGCACCCAAGCGAGTTACTATAAAAATGAATGTACATTATAAAAGCCAAGATCCGATAGAGCTAAGCAAACCACTTTTCGAGTGGGTTATTGAAAATTTAATTCGCAACGCCATCGACTCTATGCAAGGCTCTGGCAGCATAGAACTTACGCTCACCGAAAATCAAAACCGTATGATACTCGATGTAAGTGATACCGGAAAAGGCATTCCCAAAGCGCAGTGGGCTACCGTATTTAAGCCTGGATTCTCCACCAAAAAAAGAGGGTGGGGACTTGGACTTTCGCTCTCGCGCCGGATTATTAAAGAATACCATCGGGGTGATATTTTTGTAAAAAATAGTGAGTTAGGCAAAGGCACAACTTTTAGAGTTGAACTAAATAAAATTTAGCCAAACCTTTTTTTAGCTATGAAAAAAACTAGGGTCTAATCTTTTTTGAAATTTCAAGTTTTCAATTTCTGATTAATCCCTGTTCGTTACAGACAAATTAAAAATCAGGAAAGCTACTTTCCCAATTTTTATTCAGTACATCATAAACCTTTATTTCGCGGCCGTTGCATAGTGCGAGGTAGCTTGCTTTTAATTGGCTATTGTAAGCTAAAATTTGTTGCACGGTGTGGGTGTTCAGTTTTTCATTTTCGGCTTTGCATTCTACAATTAGCCAAGGCGTATCTTTTTTATAAATTACAATATCATACCGCTTGCGCAACGTGCCAATGGTTAGTTGTTTTTCTATTGAAAAAAGCGCGGCAGGGTAAATTTTTTTGTCGATTAAAAAATGAATGATTTGTTGCCGCACCCATTCTTCGGGGGTTAGCACCACATCTTTTTTACGAATAATATCGTAAATGTATTCTTTGCCTTCTCTGGTGGTTATGCGCACGGAGGGTAAAAGTAATTTCTTTTGTGCGGTGCAAATAATTTTTATTACTTTCAGTGCTTAATCTCTGTCCCCATGAAAAATCTGTTCAGAAAAAAAAGTGTTTCAAAAATATTGAGTGATGTAAAGGCTGGCTATTCTGATGGCGAAGGCCACGAAATGAATAAAGTACTTGGCGTGCGCGACATTACTTTTTTTGGTATGGCGGATATAATTGGGGCGGGTATTTTTAGTACGGTGGGTTCGGCATGCGCTGATGGTGGGCCGGCTATTATTTTTTTGTTTATGGCTATTGCGGTTGCGTGTGGTTTTTCGGCGCTGTGTTATGCCGAAATGGCCTCGCGCATTCCTGTCTCCGGCAGTGCTTATACTTATACGTACGCAACTTTTGGCGAGCTTATTGCTTGGATTATTGGCTGGGATTTGATTATGGAATACGCTATTGGCAATGTTACAGTAGCCATCTCGTGGAGTGGAAATCTCACAACTTTTTTAGAGCAAATAGGAATTCATATACCAGGATTTTTATCGCATGGATATTTAGAAGTAAAAAAAAGTAGCTGCCGAATTTGCCACGAATACGGCAAGTGGTGAGGTGGTGACGGATTATATGCGGCAGATGAACACCATTTGGGAAAGCGCACCTACCATAGGTTCTATGCCATTTATTTTAAATTTGCCCGCTTTTATAATAACGGTTTTAGTTACTGCATTAGTTTACATTGGTATAAAAGAAAGTAGGAGCGTAGCAAATGGAATGGTAATTTTTAAAGTGCTAGTGGTTATTTTAATTATCATCCTCGGCTTCTTTTATGTGCGCCCTGAAAATTGGTCGCCCTTTGCACCCAACGGAGCAACCGGCGTTTTAAAAGGTGTAGCGGCCGTATTTTTTGCTTACATTGGTTTTGATGCCCTCGCCACTGTGGCTGAGGAGTGCAAAGACCCGCAGCGAGATTTACCAAAGGGAATGCTCAACTCATTAATCATCGCCACTATTTTATATATTTTAATTGCATTAGCCCTCACAGGTATGGTAAAATATAGCGAACTAAACAATGAAGCATTTTTGGCAAATGCATTTTTATCTCGCGGTATTGATTGGATAGGGGGCATCATTGCTTTTAGCGCCTTGATTGCTACGGCCAGTGTAATGCTCGTTTTTCAAATAGGGCAACCACGAATTTGGATGAGCATGAGCCGCGACGGCTTGCTACCTCAAAAATTTTCAAAAATTCATAAGAAATATAAAACACCATCTTTTGCCACTATAATTACGGGCATTTTGGTAGGTATTCCCGCACTTTTTATGGACGCAGATTCTGTGACGGATATGTGTAGCATTGGCACCTTGTTTGCGTTTGCATTGGTGTGCGGTGGTATCGTAATTATGCACACGCGCAAAGATGAAGAACGACCAAAATTTAAAGTTTCCTACGTTTCTGCGCGGTGGGCAATGCCCATTTTGACAGTTGGTATTTTTGTATGGTTGTGGTTTACGAAAAATACGGTTGATTCTTATGCCTACGAAATGTTTAATAATGAGGAAGGATTTCTGCATCAGTTGCCTACAATCATTTTTTACATTAGTTTGGTTGTGTTGGCGGTTTTATCTTTTGTCAAAAAACTATCATTCATCCCCATGTTGGGCATGATTTTTTGCTTGTACTTTTTGAGTACACTGGGTGCTGTAAACTGGATTCGGTTTTTGGTGTGGCTAGCAATTGGCATTGCAATTTATTTTGCATATAGCCAACATAAAAGCAAACTTAATCAGCCGGAATAATTTCTTTGGCAGAAGTACTATCCAAAATATGCTGAACAATGCGAGCGTCGGGACTCATCGGTTTGTGTTCGAGAATTACGCCAAGGCCAGCTTTTAATTCATTAAACTCGACAATGAGTTCTGCGTTTTTTACGAGTTCGTTCTCTAGCAATTTTTTGCTATCGGGGTCAATTTCGTTGAATAAATAAGCGATTAATAAATCCGAGTATATGTGTGTCATAGAAGTTCATTTGGTATAGGAACGGGCAATTCAAAAGTATATTGTGTTTAAAATTCGCTCTAACCTTTTGTTAACATTCATTTTATGCATAAGGAAAGAGTTACTTCAAAATCTTCTCCAAAACTTCGACAACGCGCTGCACGGGCAGGCCCACTACATTATAGTAATCACCTTCTATTTTTTCAATACCCACCGCGCCAATATATTCTTGAATGGCGTAGGCCCCGGCTTTGTCTATCGGTTGAAAATTTTGGACATAATAATCTATTTGTTCAATGCTTAATTCTTTAAAAAAAACGTTGGTCACCACAGCAAAACTGTTTTTGTTTTCGCCATAATTAATGGCTACACCAGTTATGACTTCATGGTTTTTTCCACTTAGTTTATGGAGCATTTTTTTTGCTTCATTCAAATCTTTTGGCTTACCCAAAATTTCATTTTCCAACACCACAATTGTATCCGCGCCCAAGGTAATTTGGCCAGTTTCTTTTTGATGGACTGCGGCTGATTTTTGCGCAGCCAAATCTTTTACAATTTCGGTAGGAGGTAAATTAGAGTCAATTATTTCTTCAATATTGGATGCGCACACTTCAAATTGTATGCCGGCTAAGGTGAGTAACTCGGCACGGCGCGGCGATGCTGAGGCTAGGATTATTTTTTTGTTGAACATGATTATTTTTTTAAAACTGAATTAAAAGCATTGACAAAATCCCTGACAGCGTTAACCATTTTATCCAGCTACTTAGTTGCGCGAAATCGCTTGTGCGTTTTGCCTGTTGTATTTTGTATAATAGAAAGAAACTAGGGAGAATAACGCCAACGATAAAGTAAATACAAAGCCACATTTTGTCATCAAAAAGCCGAATAATAAAAGCAACAACCAAACCCAACAGAAGAAAATAAATGAGGTTGATCAGCTGCTTAGTTTTTCGAATGCCAAACACAATTGGCACGGTGCGACAATCTTCGGCAAGGTCGCCGCGCATGTCTTCTATGTCTTTTATTATTTCTCGAATGAGCGTAATTAGAAAAGCGAATAACGTATATAACCAAAGCAATTTGGTATGAGTGCCTTCAAAACTTAACACCTGAAAGTTGGGTTCGTAAATACCAATAAGCAACACACTAAAACCTATAAGTAAACCAACTATTATATTGCCCACAAATAATTTTCGCTTGAAGCTGATGGAATAAAAGACCAATGCGGTAATGCAAAAAAGCTGAATGAGAATAAGCCGCAACTGATTTTCCCACGCCAGTTTTACCACAAGCAATAAAGCAATTGTATTAAAAACAACATGCCAACTAATCATTGCCCGCCGCGAAAATATTTTGTTCAAAATTACACGATCGGGTTTGTTGATTGAATCTATCCGAATATCGAAATAATCATTTATCATGTAACCCGATGCCGCTATTAATACTGTGCTTAAAATCAGAATGGATATATCTTCATATCCTAAGCTTACATTGATCCATTCGGGAGTTTTTACAATATATTCATACACCAAAACCTGCGTCAGCGCAATAAAAACCAAATTTGGCCACCGCACTAACTTGAGCAACGCGCGTAGCTTATTCATAGCTTATTGCCAGTCGTCGTTTAGTTTGAGTACTTTTTCTATCACATCGCGCACGCAACCTTTGCCGCCATTGGCGTGTGATATATAGGCAGAGATTAATTTTATTTCATCGCAAGCGTCGGCAGGGCACGTGGGCAAAGCTACTTTTTGCATCACTTGCAAATCGGGCATATCATCGCCCATGTATAATGCCTTTGTGAGGTCAATTTTATCGGCTATCGAATTCAATACTTCCAATTTATCTTCTACGCCGGTGTAAACATGCTCCAATCCCAACCCTTTCAATCGGCTGCCCACAGCTTCAGATTTTCCACCTGTTATAATTATAATGTCGTAACCTTTTTTTACTGCCAATTGCATGGCGTAGCCGTCGCGCGTGTTCATGGTGCGGCTTAGTGTGTCGTCGCTCGCCAATACCAAACTGCCATCGGTTAGTACACCGTCAACATCTAGTATAAAATATTTTATATCTCGAAATTGGCTAAGCACATTCATAATTAGTAAGTAATGTTTTTAAGGAAATTTCCTTTCTTGTCGTACGTTTTCCAAGTGCCTTTTTTCTCTCCATTTATAAATTCCCCTTCCTCATTAATAATGCCGTTTACATGAAATTCTTTCCAAACGCCGCTCTTTTTTTCATTCGTAAAATTGCCCATGCTACTTACGTAACCTGACTGATTGTAAAAAGTGGCAAGACCGTTTTTGGTACCATTTTCAAATGTATAAATTGCAGATTTTTTTCCTGTAGGATAATAATATGTGTGTTCTCCATCAGGCTTTCCATCTTTGTATCGACCATCTTCTTCCAATTGGTTATCGGTATAAAATGTTTTTTTATAGCCGTTCAACTCTCCATCGCGGTAGTACATCAGCGCCTTCAATTTTCCGTTGGTGTGGTATAATCGGGTAGGGCCTTCTAGTTTTCCTTTGTAATACGTTTCTATTTTTTGGATGCCGTCCTCGGCCGAAAAAAATATTGATTTTCCGTAGCGCACGTCATTCATATAAGAGTGAATTTCTTTGGGCGATCCATTTTTAAAGTAGGTGGTCCAACTTCCTTCTTTTTTATCGTTAATTGTAAAGCCGTCTTCCTCTATATTGCCATCAACTGTTTTTTCTACAAACACTTTATCGCCCATAGTTTGTTTATCTACAACTTGCGAAAAAGATAAAAAAGGCAAGCAAATTGCGCAGGCAACAAAAAGAATTTTCTTATTCATTCAAGTAAAAAATTACAAATGCAGCTTTTCTTTTTTTGCCAAAAGTTGCTCTACAGATTCTACAATTTCCTCATTGGGTACGCAACAATCTACAGGGCAAACGGCGGCGCACTGTGGCTCTTCATGAAAACCTTGGCACTCGGTACACTTATCAGGCGTGATGTAATATACGTCATTGGATACAGGTAATTGTCGCTCGTCGGCTTCTACCTCGCGGCCATCCATGAGGTCAAATACACCTTTGATAGATGTGCCATCAGCCACGGCCCACTCTACACCGCCTTCGTAAATAGCGTTGTTCGGACATTCGGGTTCGCACGCGCCACAATTAATACATTCTTCAGTTATTATAATTGCCATACTTTTGTTTCTTTTTTTTAGAATCGTAAAAATACAAATAAAAATGTTGCAACAAAGAATTGAAAGTATTTTAAAGCTCGGCGAAAAGTTAAACCAAACTAATGAAGAATTTGTGGCGGTGGTGCGCCGTGCCGAGCAAGAAAACCCTTGGTTTACCGAAGAGTTTATTTGGCTAAGTATTTCGACAATTCGTACGGCTTTTTTGGATAGAGAAAAATTGGAAAAATTTGCTGAAAAATATCCTGAAACTAAAGAAGCTAAAACGGTAGGTTTAGTGTTGGCAGGGAATATTCCTCTAGTAGGTTTTCATGATATACTTTGTGGTGTGCTGAGTGGTCATTTTTTACGCATCAAATGTTCTTCAAAAGATACTGTGCTGATAAAGTATGTAATTGATTTTTTGAAAAATGACAACGCCGAGCTTCACAATAAAATACAAATTAGCGAACAACTAAAAAACTGCGACGCTTACATAGCAACAGGGAGCAATCAGAGCAATGTATATTTTGAACAATATTTTGGAAGGTACCCAAGTATTTTACGAAAAAGCCGCAGTTCGGTAGCCATACTTACAGGCCAAGAAAGCGAAAAAGATTTGAAAGAGCTAGGCAAAGATGTACACTATTATTTTGGCTTGGGATGCCGTAATGTGAGCAAAATATTTGTACCAAAAGGATACAATTTTGTGCCGCTAATTACGGCCTTCAAAGATTTTGAGTATTTAGAAAATATGCACAAATACAAAAATAATCTGGATTACAACCTTTCGCTTTTGCTGCTCAATCAGACAGTTTATATGAGTACCAAAGCATTGCTAGTGATAGAGAAAGAAAGAACGCACGCGCCAATTTCTGTATTGCATTACGAATATTATGCTGGCCAAAATGATGTAGAAAAAAGTGTGAAGGCTAACCAAGAAATACAGGCAATTGTGGGCAACGATTATATCCCATTTGGCGCGGCACAGCAACCGGCCATTGATGATTTTGCTGATGGGGTGGATACCATGAAATTTTTGTGTGAGTTGTAATTTTTGCAAAAAAAAACTTCCAAAATCTATCAGCATTTTGCCAATAGATTTTGGAAGTTTCATAAATTATTAATGGCTAAATACGTACGACTTAATCCTGATTATCGCGCCACTCATACACCCAGCTACTTTGAATCATTTCAAGATGGCCTTCGCTACATTGCTCGCGAGTGCCTTCAAAACGATCAAGCTCCAATACCCAATCGCGCAATTCGGTAAAGCGTACGCGGTAAATTTTATCCTGACCATAATCGTCGCCAAATTTTTCGTACAGCTTTATCGCAATATCCTCGTAATCGTTCCAATGTATTGGTGGTTCAAAATTCATAATGTATTATTTTATTCGCCTAAAATTACGCTTTGATCTGGCACATGTACTTTAATATTTCCCTCGCCATCTTCCAATACGCATTGGCAGCTTAGGCGTGAGCTTAATTTGGGATTACGGGCACGATCCACAAAATCTTCTTCTTTGTCGCTAATTTCTTCTACAAAATCTTCACCCTGCTCTACATACACATGGCAGGTGCTACAAGCGCATACACCGCCACAATTGTGGCTAATGTCAATCTTATTTTTTAGTGCGATTTCGAGAATACTGAAACCCGGTTCGGCACTTTCAATCGTGATAGGTTCTAATCCTTTTTCTTCAAACGTGTATTCTATTTTATACATAGTTCCTTTCTAGCGCTGCTGTTCTTCGTTGTTTTTTTATATAAAAAAAAGTAATTGTCTTAAACAATTTGGGATGTTACTGGTGCTGCATTTCGGATTTCATCGCTGGCTTGTGATGCGTATTTTTCGAAATTTTTATTGAACGAGTTAGCCAAATTATTTGCTGCTTCGGTGTATTCTTTTTTGTCAGCCCAAGTATTGATTGGTACCAAAAGTTCGCTCGGCACCTCGGGGCAAGTGGTTGGCATGGCTACTCCAAATATTGGATGATTTTCAAAACTTACAGTATCCAAATCACCATTAATTGCCGCCGTAATCATAGCGCGCGTATATTTTAATTTCATACGCTCGCCTACGCCGTAGCCGCCACCGCTCCAACCTGTGTTGATAAGCCACACATTAATATTGGGGTTTGCATCCAGTTTTTTACCTAATAAATCAGC
>JBBSPP010000097.1:0-8251 GCA_038258625.1 Chitinophagales bacterium | reverse complement strand
TAAATAAGTACCTTTATCGCTTGGGTTAAAACCTTCAATGTCGATACCGTCGGCTACAATTTTGTTACGCACTTTTACTTTCAGCACGTAAAATGCTTTGTTGTTATCCTCGTAGGCGATGTTTAATCTTAACTCATTTAATTCGGGGATTGAATAAATAGAAGTGCGTAGCGCATCAAGGTTTTCGCTTGGCACATTTATCTGTGCATTGATACCTTCGCTCGCAACATACACTCTGCCGTACACGCCTAGTTTATCAAAGTTTAAAAAGAGCGTATCTCTAAATTCTTGGGTGTTTTCTATCGAAAAATATTTGTAAAAAGAAAGGGTGTTGCGGGGCGTGGTATCGTCCTGAATTTTTTCTTTTAGCTCTTTTTTAGAAAGCCGGTTTCGTAGTTCTGCCATTTTTTTTAATTATTTAGAGTCGATTGTAGGTCGAGCAAATGATTAAGGATGCGAAGGTAATCGTTAAGTCTTTTTCAGTTGTGGTATTTTTTTTATTATTTGTCGTCTTGGTTTTTTTATACTTCTGTTTTTCAGAAAAGGTGATTTGGAATAGAAAATGGTGATGAGTTTAGGTGTGAAAAATAATTTTCATTATGTAAACATGTCGCGAATATTAATTTTTCGGATCAGAAAAAATATCACTGAATTCAGGGATATGGGGGTAGCTATTATTTCCAACCTTTGTAAGTATCAAAATTGTGTTAAAACTATGTGCTGCCTACTCGACTATGTACCGACTTTTAAAACCAACCTGTTTATGAGGAAACTTTTACTGCTTCTTATTTTATCGCTGACTACTTTTTGCCTTTCGAGTTATGGACAAACGCTTTCGGGGCCAAAAACTATAAATAATTTGATGGCCACAGGTGGCAATAATTATAATAGTTTCACGGCTGCTGTAAATGCCTTAGCAACCCAAGGTGTATCAGGTGCGGTGACATTTACGGTGAGTAATGGGCCTTATAACGAGCAAATTTTAATCCCAGTTATTCCGGGCGCGAGCGCCACTAGGACGGTTACTTTTGATGGTAATAATAGGACGCTCACTTTTGCCAGTCCTTCTATATCGTTTTTCTATACAATGCGCCTTAATGGCGCGCGTTTTTTAAGGTTCAACGATATGAATTTTGTGGGTACGGGTACAACTTACGCCAATGCGGTAAATTTGCTTGGTGGCGCGAACAATAATATTTTCAATAATTGCACGGCCACTGTACCAGCGAATGCAACGAGTTCGTTTCAGGTACCTTTTCAACAATCCTTTTGTGATAGCAATACATACTTCAATTGTACTTCAAATAATGGGTATTATGGAATAAACATTTTTGGCACAACAGGCACGGAGGCAAAAAATAACAGAATTGTAAATTGTAACATACGCAACTATTATAGAGAAGGAATTCGGTTGTCATTTGCCGATAGTACGCGCATTGAGGGGAATGAAATAAACCGAACTACCAGAACGGTGTTTTATACAATAGTTCCAAATAGTGGCATAAATTTATCTAGCAGTACAAGGTCGTTTGTAAACAAAAATTATATTCATAATCCTTATCAGCAGGCGCCTAACACCAACATTACCTTTTATGGAATAAACTTATCGGCCAGCGGGCTTGCCAATTCTGCACCGAGCACAATTGTAAATAATGTGATAGAGGATATAAAATCACAAGGGCATCAGGAAGGATTGCGCATCAGCCCCGAAGATTCTTGTAATGTATGGCATAATACAATTGTGTTAGATGACCCTACGGCTTCCACCTCCACTTGTTGGGGAATTAATATACAGCCCATGGCTGCCTGTTATGTAAGTATGAAAAATAATCTGGTGCACGTCGCTCGAAATTGTAGTGGTGCAAAAGCGTGTCTTTATTTGTATAATATTGGCGGCGCAACAATAGATTGTAATTACAACAATTATTATGTAGATGATACCATTTCAACTACTCAAGCGCTAGTAACCTACACGAATAGTGGAAATTTTTATTATAATACGCTGGCAGCTTGGCAGGCAGGGAATGGCAATTTATGGGATTTAAACTCAAAAGCAGTAAACCCAATTTTTGTAAGCCCAACAACCAATAATTATCAGCCATCAAATGGGGTAATGAATAATAAAGGCACAAACCTAGGAGTGAGTGATGATTATGTAAACATAGTGCGCAACAATCCGCCCGATATGGGTGCTTATGAATTTAACTGTACGCCTTTGAGTGGGGCTTATACTATTAATCCTGCATTGCCCTATTCGGCGACCAATTTTACTAGCATCAAAGAGGCTGTTTGTGCGTTGGATGGTTGCGGCGTTTCGGCGGCCGTTACTTTTAATGTTACCAATACTACCTATAATCAACAAGTAGATATTCCGCAAATTAGTGGTGCGAGTGCTACGAACACAATTACGTTTAATGGGAATGGTGCAACCTTAACCTATGGTAATGGTACCGCTGCCAATCCTGCAACATTGAGATTCAGTGGTGCAGATTATTTTAGATTTAATAATTTAAATATAAACGCCACAAGCGCAACTTATGCCATGGCCGTTCATTTATACAATGCGGCTGATAATAATATTTTTGACGGCTGTACAACCTTTGTTACAGGCAACAGCGGTTTTCAAGAAATTAATTGCTTCTCAATTTCTAATTTTTCAAATAGTATTTTAGATGGTGGAACTTTTCCTGCTTGTAATAATGTTACCATTCAAAATTGTACAACCAAAAATGGCTATTATAGTATATCAGCTGTAGGGTCTTCGGGAAATCAGCATAGCAATATAAATGTCATCAACTGTCAAATGACGGATTATTCTGTCGCTGGGATTACCATGGGCTATGTGCAAAATATGCTTTGCTCGCGCAATGATTTATCTTGTCCGCTAGGCAATTTAACTATTGACCATTTTGGCATTTATACGTACCGCCAAACAACTAATTGTATCATCGAAAAAAACCATATTCATCATCCATTAGCTTATGATACCCTGAACTCTAATACGCTAGCTTATGGCATTTATCTATTCCATTTTGGGGGAGGGAATTATAACATGACGATTAAAAATAATTTGATTAATAACTTTAATAGTCGTGGCCATCAGCGAGCAATTATTATAAGAAATTCACCAACAGGTGTTAATATTCATCATAATACAATTGTGCTGGATGGCTCATTACAACCTACCAGTTCTTTTTCTACATTTGGGATTTACACCTTAAGTACTGGAACATTAAATAATATAGTTATAGAGAATAACAATATTTATATAACGAGGCCAGCAGGCACGGGCACCACTAGTAGTAATACTTGTATGCGGATAAATAATGGTGTAACTAGTAATTTTAATAATCTTTATATCAACGATACCACTGGCTCAAAAAGCCACACTGGGTACAATAATTCCACAAATTTAGGATACAGTACACTCACTAATTGGAAGGCTGCCCCCGGTGGGCGAGATCAAAACTCAACAGCTAAAGACCCACAATTTGTAAACCCTGCAACAAATGATTATACCATTGGCAATGCATTAATAACTGGTACAGGAAAACCTCTACCAAGTGTAACGGATGATATTAATGGAAATACTCGTTCTGCTAGCACACCAACGGTTGGTGCTTTCGAAAGTTCTTGTTCCCCATTAGCAGGCATTTATACTATTAATAAATTATTGCCTTGGTCTGCAACCAATTATCAAACCATAGACTCAGCGGTTCAAGATTTAATTAACTGTGGCATTAGCGCCCCCGTTACTTTTAATATGGTAAATGGGCAAACCTTTTCCGAGCAAATAGATATACCCGAAATAGTAGGAGCTTCGGCCACTAACACAATTACTTTTAATGGTAATGGCGCGACCTTGACATTCACGCCAAATAGTTCTGCGCTTAGTTTTACCTTACGACTAGATGGTGCAGACTATTTTCGATTTAATAATTTGAATATTGCAGCAACTACCTCTACATTTTCTGATGCGGTATATTTAAAAAATGGAAGTAATTATAACATTTTTGATGGGTGCAGTATGACTACTGCTGTTTCTTCTTCTGCAACGCTGAACCCGTTTATAATTTATAATGTAACAGCAAATGCAGCTATGGCCGTTTCCAATAATATTATTCAAAATTGTACCCTGACCGGTGGTACCAATTCTTATTACGACTTTGGCAGTACAAGCTTTCCCAACGATAATAATCAGCTGATAAATACAGAGTTCAAAGACTATTACACTTCTGGTGCCGATCTTACAAACACATCAAATACCATTATAAGAAATTGTAATTTTCATAGACCTACAATTACTAGTTTTCATCCCTTGGCTGCTGGCAAAGGAATTAGGCTTAGTAATACACCGGGTGCTTTAATTGAAAAAAATTATATTCACAACCTGCATAGTGCGGCTACGTCTAGCTCGCTTACCGCCGTTGGTATTGATGTGTTTGGCACTTACACGCCAGCTACCAAAGTGCGGATTATAAATAACCTAATTACCAATTTTGATAATGGCTTGGGTGCGCAATGGGGCATTAGTATTTTCAGCACAACGAGCAATGTAGATATTTGGCATAATACTATTAATTTTAATTCAACCCAAAATGCAACAGGTGTGAACCCATCCACACGCGGAATAAATTGCACTGGTATAACCAATGCTGGTATTGATATAAAAAATAATTCTATAAAAATAACCCGCTCGGGCTCTGCGCTTAAAACGGGTATTTACCTTAGCTCCAACACTAATTTTACGGCTAACTATAATAACGTTTTTGTAAATGGCCCCAATGGCTCAAACGCTTATGGACAAGGTGCAAGTATAGCTTTTACGCTAGCCAATTGGCAAACGATGAATGGTGGAATTTGGGGTGCAAACTCAAGCAGTATTGATCCCGTTTTTGCAAATCCTGCTTTGATTGATTATACACCCACGGCGGGTGGCGTTATAGGAACGGGAACGCCATTGGCTGGTGTAACTGATGATTATAATAATTTGGCACGCTCGGCCACAGCGCCTACTATGGGAGCATTTGAGGCTAATTGTGCACCAATGGCAGGCTCATACACAATCAATCAACTTTTGCCCGCTTCGCTTACAAATTTCCAAACGGTAGATTCAGCCGTTAGTCGCTTACAAGATTGTGGAATTTCTGCGGCGGTTGTATTTAATTTTCCCAATACGCCGCAAACTTTTACGGGGCAAATAAACATCCCCGAAATCGTAGGCGCGAGTGCTACAAATACTATTACGTTTAACGGTAACGGAAGTAAAATACAATACAACACGCCCAACACAGTTCGTCCGTTTGCGTTGCGGTTAATGGGTGCTGATTATTTCAGGTTTAATAATGTGGTGTTTGATAGATTGCAAGCTGGCAAGGCATTTGCTGTGCATATTACAGATAGTGCTAGCAATAATATTTTTGATAGCTGTGTGGTAAATTTATTGCCCGGCGTTTCTACACCAAATCAAATAGGATTTTTAATCAATACAGATTCTACCATTGTGGCTGGAGGTGTTTTAAAGCCAAATGAAGATATAACCATTACTCGATGTACCATAAATCAAGCGAACAGAGGAATTTATATAGGAGGATCGGCAAGCCGTATGAATACGAATGTGACAATTTTCAATTGTAAAATAAAAGATATTTCTGAATTGGGTATTGAGGCTTGGTACACCACAGGATTACAAATTCGGGGGAATGAATTTTGGAATTCTGTTCGTACCAACTTTAGTAATTTTTACTACAAAGGAATTGAAACATCATTTGGTACGGCCGGTGCGCGCATCGAAAAAAATTATATTCATGACCCCTATATGGCAACACCTACGGCCAATACAAACCCTACTTTTTATGGTATTTATGTACAAGGCGATGGTAGTTTGGGTAACGAGGTAGTTGTTGCAAATAATATAATAGCAAATATTTTTAGCCCGATTGATCAAGTCGGCATTTACCTAAACTTTGTAAGTCATCAAAAAGTTTTACATAACACTATTTCGCTTAGTGATCCGGCCACTAATTCATTCGGATTTATTGGTATAGAGCAAGAAGGGACAACCGAAACGAATATTGAAATAAAAAATAATATTGTTTCGCTCACTGGTAATTTATGTGCCGGAAGTGCTTCCAAATATGGATTGTTTTATAATAGTCCCAATGTTGTATCTAACAACAATAATGTTTATGTGGCCAATGGCGGCACTTTATATACGGGCTTTTATCAAAACTTAAATTATACGACCATGGCATTGTGGAAGACTGCGAATAGCAATTCTTTTGATCAGCAATCAACCGATGTAATCCCTAATTTTAATGCTATACAAAGACCAAACAATACTTTACTCAACAATACGGGCGCACCAGTTGCCATAATTACAGATGATATTTTGGGTACAAGTAGATCGAACTCCACCCCCGATATGGGTGCTTACGAATGGAGCTGCGCAACTATGAGCGGAACATATACAATCAATCCAGCCTTGCCCATAACGGTCAGTAATTTCAAAACCGTTTCGGCCGCTGTGGCAGCTTTGGGCTGCGGTATAACCGGGCCGGTGGTATTTAATATGGCTACCAACACAACCTTTATCGAGCAGGTTGATATGTATGCAGTCAACGGCTCTTCGGCTACCAACACCATTACGTTTAATGGTAATAATAGCACCATAACTTTTAATGCTTGTAATAATAATAGTCGGCACACGCTTATAATAAACGGTTCAAGTTTTTTACGGTTTAATAATTTAACGGTAAGGGCTTTAAATTCATCATTTGGCCATGCTGTTCATTTATGGAATACGGCCAATAATATTGAATTCAAAAAGTGTACATTTTTAGCCGATGCTACAACTAATAGTTTTAATGTCTATCCGTTTGTAGTTAGCACCAGTAGTCCAGGCTTGGGTACTTTTGGTACACCCGTTGCTAGTTTTAATATTTTGGTAGATAGTTGCGCGGCTGTTGGCGGTTTTGCAGCATTTAGTTTTATAGCTATTCCAAGCAGCCTCGGTGCCAACAATATAATACGCAATACATCGGCAAAAGATTTTTATGAGGAAGGTATTGTGGTACAAAATCAAAACGCCATGGTGGTATCCAAGTGTGATATATCCCGACCTACTCGCACAGTGATTGGACAGTTTTCGGGTATCGAATTACAAGCAACCGTTACCAATGCGCTCATCGAAAAAAATCATATTCATCACCCTGCTACTGGCAATACTAGTGTTAGCTCGGGCATGTTTGGTATAGCTGTAATTGCTGATGGTACGGCAGCCAACCCCATTAGAATTCAAAATAATTTGATTGAAGATTTTGATAATACGGCTCAACTGCAAGTGGGTATGAGTTTGCAAAACGCAGATCATGTGCAAGTGTATCATAATACCATTGATTTTTCTAACGCAGTAGGCGGCAATACGGCCATTGGTATTAGTCAAGTGGGGGCATCAATAGTTGGTACCAATATTCGGAACAATAATATTAGTATTACAAAAGCCAATGGTTCCAAACTAGGAATTCGGTTATTCAGCGGGAGTACCGTATGCGATTATAATAATGTGTATGTAAATGGTGCGGCAGGTGCAAATGTTTATGGTTTCTTTAATACAAATTTTGCTAACCTTATGGCTTGGCAAACGGCTAATGGTGGTGCTTGGGGTACAAACTCAGATGAAGTAGATCCACAATTTGCTAATGCACTAGCTGATGATTATGAAATTACCAATAGTGCCATTACTTCTTCAGGAACAGCGTTGGGCGTAATTGATGACATAACAGGTTTTACACGTTCTGTCACGAGTCCCACAGTGGGTGCTGTGGAAGTTTCTTGTATTCCTATGGCGGGTGTTTATACCATCAATCAAAGTGCTGGAGCGTCGGCTACCAATTTTCAGACGCTAACTTCTGCTGTGCAAAGAATGATTAATTGTGGAATATCAGCTCCTGTAATTTTTAATTTTCCGATTACACAAACCTTTACTGAGCAAATAGATATACCGCAGATTGTAGGTTCTAGCCCAGTGAATACCGTAACTTTTAATGGTAATAATAGTACGCTAGCGCACACCGCACTATCTAGTACTTCACGGCATACCTTACGACTGAGCGGTACAGATTATTTTAGATTTAATAAACTAAATATTAATGTTAGCAATGCGACCCACGGTTATGGGGTGCATTTATATAACCAGGCCAACGGAAATATTTTTGATAGTTGTACGATCAATATTTCCACACTAACAAAT
>JBBSPP010000096.1:0-8270 GCA_038258625.1 Chitinophagales bacterium | reverse complement strand
TCTCCAACAACAAATCCACAGTCATTCATTTCCAATTTCTTAGGTGCGGCGCTATTTTCAAACGCTTTGATGATACTTATTCTTGCTTGCCAAACTCTTCCAACCATTTCACAAACTGTTTTAATACTTTCATCAAATTATTATTATTACTAAAAATCTTTTCGTCAACTTTGGCAGGAATAGCCACTGACAAACTAGAATGAAAACCTGCATCATTATAGACGATGAAAATAAAGCGCGCAGCCTATTGCAAAATATGCTGGCCGAAACTACAGACCAACTTACGGTTGTGGCTAGCTGCGATGATTTGCCCAGTGGTATAAAAGCTATTCATAAATACAAGCCCGATTTAATTTTTTTGGATATTGAAATGCCTTGGCATAGTGGCTTAGAAATTCTAAATTATTTTGACGATGACCAAATTACGTTTGAAATAATTTTTACAACGGGGTATAGTGAATACGCTATTCAAGCTTTCAAATTATCGGCCATTGATTATATTCTGAAACCAATTAACCCCGAAATTTTGGCTGATGCTGTAAACTGTTTTCTCAAAAAAGAGAATGCATCTAAGGTGATTGATTACCGCGCATTGCAAGAAAATTTATTGCCGCAGACTGATTACGCCGAAAAATGCCTCACCGTAAACTTGAGCAATAGTACCCGATTTATTAAGGTGAACGATATTACCATGCTACAGGCTGAAGGTTCATACTGCACACTCTATCTTAGTAGTGGCGAAAAATTATTGGCCAGCAAAAATCTAAAACATTTTGAGGAACGCTTGGAGGGGATTCCATTTTTATTTCGCTCGCACAAGTCATTTATTGTAAATCTAAAAAAAGTGCTAGAGTATAACCGAAGCGAAAACAATCTTAGCCTGCAAGGAAATTTGAATAGCATGCTCAGCACAGAAAAATCTACCATCTTTCTTGAAAAAATGAGCCAACTTTGATGCCTAATCAAATTATATATTGGCCTTGAAAATTTGGTGCACCATACTATTCTTTCTTTCTATAACTTTTTGCCAGGCGCAGCACAATGTGTTGTTCAAAACATTTTCAAAAGATAAAGGACTTTTATCCAACACAATTTATGATATTAAAGTAGTAAAAAATGGCCTGCTCTACATTGCACACGACCGTGGCCTGAGCAGCTTTGATGGCACCAAATTTATAAATTACGCCAACATCAGCAACCCATTTAAATCTGTAAACAACATTCTCGAAGCGCCCAATGGCGAAATTTGGTGCAAGGGGTTTGATAATATTTATTATAAATTAGTAGGCGACAAACTCGTGATGCGGCAACGCGTAGGCGGTGCTGCCACGCCGCATTACTCGGCCATGATTGGGCATACTATCGTGGGCATATTTGCCGATTCGGTTTATTTTTTTGATACTAAAAAAGAAACTACCCGCACCAGTTCCATCTTTACTGCAAGATTAAAAAAAGAAATTGGTCCTATTTTATTCACCCAACGTTATCTGGGCAACAATAAAAATCTGTTGGTTTTTGTAGATGCTGATTTAAATGTAGCCACCGAATTTTTGCCTGCTCAGCGTTTTGAGGTGCTGCATAATTTTATAGGCAATAAAAAAATACTGCTTCAGGAAAATGCCAAAAATTTGAATCTCTATAATTATCCAAGTTTACAATCTATCCCGCTGGCAGCTACGCTCAAAAATGCGTTTATAAATAATATTGTACAGTTAGATTCTGTGTATTTTATATGCACCACCGCAGGCGTATATCGCTTGAATGCAAATAATCAACGCTTGGATGCATCGCCTATTTTAGAAAACTACAATGTTTCTTTTGCTCAAAAAGACCGCGAAAATAATTATTGGTTTAGCACGCTTGATGATGGCCTCGTGCTCATTCCTAGTTTTAAAATAGCTGCCCTCAATGGCTTGCCCCAGGGCATAACAGCTATGGCTGGGCAAGGCAATAAAATATTGTTGGGTACCAAACAAGGCAGGGTGTGGGCTTATGATCTGCAAAAAAAACAGCCTGCACAAATTGGCCAATCTACCCAACAAAAAGCCGTGGATATTGTTTTTGAATCTGCCGCCATGCAGTCTGTTATTTATAGTAGTAACAAAACTTATTTTAATCAAAAGGGGCGCGTTACAAATAGCGATTATATAATAAAAGATTACAGCGCGGTGGGCACAGATTATTTGTTGGGTTGCAACTATTTTTTATTTTATTACGGCCATCAAATTAGTAAAATACCTTGGCTGCAACAGATTGCTATTAAAGAAAAAACCACGAACATCTACAAAATAAATACAGTAACAGAGCGCGTGAGCCAAGTATGTTTTGATGAAGCCCGGCAAGCAATTTTTTATAGTAACCCCAACGGGCTTTTTATGCTGGATAGCGCGCATACTACACCATTAAAAATATTGGCCGGCAACTATTCCATCAACGATTTGGCGCTGTGGCAAGGTCAATTATTGGTAGCCACCAAAGAGAGAGGGCTGTGCTTGGTGCGCAACGGACGATTACAAAATTTTGAATTTGCACCCACTAAAACAATCAGTTCCCTCGCCAATAAAATATACATTTATCAAAATGAACTTTGGGTATTGGCTGCGGACGGACTGCACCGGAAGAGCAAAAATAATTATCAGAAATACGATGCTGCTATAGGATTGCCAGTGGCAAATATCACCGATATTTTTGTAGATAGTCATCAGGTGTATGCCAACACAAAAAATGAAATATTAATTTTTGACAAAAAAAATGATGCTGCAACTAATACAATAGCTACCTTAACCATAGGCAACATATTGGTAAATAACCGCATCACGCCACTGCGTGATTTACAAAAGTTGCCCTACAAACAAAATAATATCGAACTCAATTTTTCGCTCTTGGCATTTAATAGTCCCACCACAAGCTGGGCGGAATATACGCTCAATGGTGCTGGACCGTTTCGGGTAGAGTACCCTTTGCGCAGCCTCAAGCTATCGTCTTTGCGTAGTGGGCCATACACACTTATCATTTATCCAGTCACCAATGGCGAGGCCAACATGGCGAGTAAACGGCAAATTCAATTTAGTATTGCACCACCTTTTTGGCAACGAGCATGGTTTATGAGTTTGCTGGCCGTCATTTTTTTTCTAGTTGTGTACGCAGTTGTAGAAAAAATATTACGCAGAAAAGAAGCTGAAAATAAATTGATCCAGAGCAAACTCACGCTAGAAAAAGAGCTGGACAAAAGCATGCTCACCAGTATCAAAGCTCAAATGAATCCGCACTTTTTATTTAATGCCCTCAATACAATCCAGTCGTATATTTATTCAAACGACAAACAGAATGCAAGTATTTACATTAGTAAATTTTCGGATTTGACACGAGCCATCCTAGCCATGAGCTCGGCAGAAGAAATAAGTCTTGAAGAAGAAATTCAAGCACTGAAATTGTACCTGAGCCTAGAGAAAATGCGATTCGAAGAGTCGTTTTATTATTATGTAACCATTGACTCAAACTTAAATAAAGAAGCCATCCGGCTACCATCAATGTTGGTACAACCTTATGTAGAAAATGCAATTAAACATGGCTTATTACATAAAAAAAATAACCGAGTATTAAAGCTGTCATTCGTAAAAAAAGAAATGATGCTAGAAATAAGTATTGAAGATAACGGAATAGGGCGCGTAAAAAGCGGCGAACTAAACGATCTAAAAAATCGTAAACACCCTTCCTTTGCAATGGAGGCGAACAAAAAGAGATTGGACATTTTAAAAAATGCCAATGCCAAAATTAATTTACACATTCATGATATCATGTCTGATGCGGGTCAGCCTGTGGGTACCAAGGTGGTGATTCGGCTGCCGCTTACGCTATCGCACAACGAATAATTATTTGTGTTAGAAAATGCATGTATTTGACCCCAGAACTTAAAAATCATGTTTGATAATTTGAATAAACTATAAGAAACTAGATCAAAACGGCAGTTTTTTAGGTTGCTACACTCTTCCCATTGTGCAATTGCAAAAAAAACTTCTGTGCCTACGAATTGTATTTCTAATTGTAAAATTTGCTAAACAAATTTACGATGGCAAGCAATTTTTTTATACAAATTAAAATAAGGCTTTGGCAAACTGCTTTGATCCTTTGCTGAATTATCACTGAGTAGCATTTAATGGCCGCTCTATTTTTGAAAAAATATTCAGAAATATGAAAAAAGTTTTATTCATTTTATTATTAACTGCAGTCTTTATAAGAGTGCAAGCGATAACCATTAACTCAAGTGGTGTTGGTGGCAATTGGAGCAATCCGCTCACTTGGATTGGGGGCGTAGTGCCTGCGGCTACTGACCAAGTTTCTATACAAGGTGGGCACACGGTGGTGTTGGATGTAAATGCCTCTGTAGCCATTTTAACCTTTAATGCAACTTACCCTAATTTAGGCACCTTATTAATCAACGATCCAGCAAATCCTAAAATTTTAACCACTACCAGCATGAATCTAGCGAGTAATTATGCCAACGGAAAAATTATAGTAAGTGGTGCTGCCCATGAAGTGCACACCACAAATATTTACCTAAACTTTTTGGCTTCACAATCTGCCACTATGGTAGCAATGATTGATATGCCGGTGGGTAAATTTGTAATAGATAAACCAGCAGGAGGTAATGCAATATTAACCACCTCGGCCAACGGTACTATAAAAGCGCAACGTGTAGAATTTGGAAACGGCGTGCTACCAACAACCGTTATTACCACAGATTTTTTGCTATACCCAAATGGGCGTGCCGTGGTAATGAACAATGCTAAGGTAACAGGTACAAACCTTGCTTTTGGCAATGATCAAACGGCTACCTTGGTTATAAAAAATGGAGGAACGTATTCGGGTTCGTTGTATAGCCCTTTGAATTTGGGCGAAAATGACAATGATATTGTAACAGGTACTTTCCTTCAAAATATGGATTTGACACGGCAATTGACGGGTGTTAACTTTTTTATTCCGAATGGTACTTTTGGAAACCTACGTTTTGTAGAAACTTTTGAAAGTGGCAATTTTCCAATTGTCTACAAGTCATGCCCCAAAACAGTTCGAGTGCTGGGATCGGGTGTACGATTAGCGCGCATTGTGGGTAATCTTGAATGGAGTCGCGATGTTTTTAATCCAACCACAGGTGGTAATCAAACCCACCCCGATGTATATTTTGAAGGAGGATTAAACGCGGCAGATTGTGCCAATGTAACGTTTGATTTGGCGGGGCCTAACACGGGCGTAAATATTGGCCGCGATGCAGTTATCATGTTTAAATCTTTTTATACAGGAGCGACTGCTGCACAACAACCTACGCTAAAAGTATCGGGTACGGCGCGCATTAATCACTTCGTAAATATTCCCGAACACTCGACATCAGCCTTTAAATCGTTTCTTGAAATTTATAATTTAGATGTTACTTCAACCGGCGATTTGCGTTATGGCTCTGGCGCGGTAGTGGCTATGCCTAATGGTGCAACGGCGCCAGAGCATCATCGAATTTCTATTTTAGGAAATTTGAATATTGATGGTAACATGAACCTGACTAATACGCACAGAAACATTCTTTATTTTAATAATCAAGCGGCGGCTACTTACTCGGGCACCGGAGTATTGCGTGTGGCAAAATTGTTGGGACGCATCAATGGTACGGCGGCTAATGCCACTAAAATTACTTCTACGCTAAACGAAATTTATTTAGACCCAAAAGATTTATTCGCAAGTTGGAATCCGTCTAACGTAACCACCACTTATCCTTTCTCGGGCGACTATTCTTGGTTTGAAGCTACGGCAGGCACCTTGCGTGTGGGCAACAAAGGCTGGCCATATAGCGGCACTTATACCGATAAAAGAAGAGTTGAAACAGGCATTGGTGCTACCCAGCGAATTTCACTTTTTAACCTAAAAGTAGAAGACAGTACAGAATTAGTTATATCGCCAACGTTTGGAAATTCCGCTACCAACTTTATGAAAATAAATGGAAATATTGATATGCTGACTGCCGAATCAAAAATGACGCATGCTGCATCTACGCTTGCTACTAATGTGCTTGAGTTTAATGGCGCGGCCAAACAATTTATTAATGGATTTGAGGGGAGCTCTATCAAACTTAATCGCATAAAAATTAATAATGCAAATGGTGTAGAAAGTAAAGAAGATTTGATACTGACTATGCAGAATAGCCCTTCTGTTAATGCACCCCAACTACAACTTGTGGTGGGCGTATTAAAAATGGGTGCCAATGCCGATAAAGAAATTTGGGTAGATAATATTCATGCAACATTTACTACGGGCATTAGCAGTTGTATAAACGATGGTGCACTACCCATAAATGTAAATGATTATACAGATTCGTGGGTTCACGGAAAAATAAAAATGCTAGTGAAAGCCTATTCGTCCACGCACAACGGCGCTACTGGTCCCAATATTTTTGAGTATCCGGTGGGCACTGCTACGCATAGCCAAGTGGCGCGCGTTTCCACCGGCGCTTCGGCAGATTATTGGTTAACCGCTTTGTTTAAAAACACGCCCACCACGCAGCCCAATCCGGCCACATGTTTTGTAAATCAAAATTCTACTGGGCCAAATTATGGTGCCATGCAAAGTTTGATAAACGGTGGCTATTGGACCATCACGCCACACGTGCCTATCACAGCCGCCGATCAGCATAGCATTATACTTATAGCTCGCGGCTATACCAACGGCGGTGCTCCTTGGGCAGGTACAAGTTATGGCTTGGTAAACCGTACCAGCAGTGCAACCCCTTGGGGGGGCGCAGGAAACACTCCGGCTAACACTCCCCAAAATACGGGTACACACCTAGACGGTGACCAAATAGAACAAGCTGGTGTAATTATTTTTACCCGAAGAAATAATATTACGTTCTATGGCGATTTTGCTGCGGCAAGCAAAATATTTAGTGTTCCGCTCCAGCTAAAATGGATTTCGTTTGAAGCTACAAAAACTGAAAAAGGCGCGCAACTAAATTGGGTTACAAGCAGCGAAGAAAATTGCGTATTTTATGAAATTGAAAAAAGCAAGGATGCAGCTAATTGGATTACACTAGGCACAGTAAAAGCAAGAGGAGAATTTGGAATAGAAGGCAACTATGAATTTATAGACCAAGCATCAACGCAAGGCATAAATTATTACCGAATAAAACAATACAACCTTGATGAAAAATATACTTATAGCGAAACGCGAAATATCACACACCAAGGGTTTGAACAATTTTTTACTATTCACCCCAACCCATGTACTATGAATTTGAACATCAATATACCAACCTCTGCGAACGTAAAAATAGAAGTGTACTCGATGGATGGAAAATTGCAACTGAGCACCACAACGCACGAGCAAAATTATATGCTAAATGTGAGCACCTTGGCGCAAGGTCTTTATGTATTGCGGTTACAAACGCCAACCCAAACTAGCCAACAAACGTTTATGAAGCGATAATAAAATTTGAATCCTAACCAATTTCAAACCGATGAGGGTTTTGCAACTAGCTTGCAAAACCCTTTTTTTTCATAAAAAACGTAGCCTCAAAAAATATTGAACGGCGAGATCATAATACTATGACTTTAATGCTGTAAAAAATTATAAACGGCCGAGTGACCATTCTCCAGCAATAAATCCACTGTACTTTGTTTCAGTTTTCGAATCCTCGGGGCAACATTTCCGTCCGAAATACTAACGATTTTTACATTAGGAAAATTTACTAATTTGAGATTTTGGGTATTCTCTTTGCCCAAATTATAAATTGCTTTCATGTAATCGCCTATGCCTTTCATGTTTTCAAAAGGGGCAGTTTTTTCCGATGCATCATACTGCATTTGCGCATCACGCACTATTTGAAAAGCCAAAATATTTTGCTGGGGTACATCGAAAAGCTCGATGGGCAATTGGCTAGTTACCCCGCCATCAACACAAATATTATAATCGCCATTTTGAGGTTGCTCTTTCAATCTTTTTCCATTAGCATCAATTATCACCGCTTTAAAATAATATGGAATAGACATACTAATGCGCACTGCCGTGGCAATTTCCATATCCGGATATGTGGTATAATTAAAATTGATGCTGCGCTGATTGTTTATAGAGGCGCCCATGATATACAAATCTTTATAATTCGGATTTTCGTGTAATTCTTTAAAAGTAATGTTGGGATTTTGGGTTTTGGAAGCAATTAGTTTGTGCATCCAGTTTTCAAAAGCATCGCCTTTGTACCAGCCGTAATATTTTATGGTATTGCGCAGACC
>JBBSPP010000095.1:0-8312 GCA_038258625.1 Chitinophagales bacterium | reverse complement strand
TTTCGGCTTCGCTCAATGCAGGTCAATAAAATTAAACAAAAAACAATCATTATGAAAACAAAAAAAATTATCACAATCGCACTCTTAGCAATTTTCTGTGTAACACAATTTAGCTGCAAAAAAGACAAAGTAGAAACGCCAGCGCCAGTGGTTAAAAAGTATTTGCCAACTGCAATACTTTTACAAAACACCGCAACTGCTGCCACTGAGACTTCAGTTACTTTAACGTACAATGCCAACAATTCTATTGCCAGCATGAGTCAAACGAGTTCTTCGAGTACCAGAAATTGGACATTGAGCTACAACACCAACGGAACATTGAATACCGCCAATTACAGCGGTGGTAGTACAAATAATATTTACAGCTTGACGTATGGCGCAAATAATAAAGTAAATACAATTACCAAAACAGGCAGCTCGCCCGCTGTGCTCAACCTCAACTATCTGGCAGGCAGCAACACCTAAGTGGGCAATGGTAGCGTTTTTGACGGCGTTCGTTTAACACTCAACGCCGAAGGACAATTGGATAATATTCAAAAATGGTTCCTCAATTCTAATATTAATCTCACCACTCTTAGCGGTCAAAAAGGTGTATTTGCTGATGTGAATTTAGATGAAAGCGTAATTGTGTTCCTGAATATTTTTAGCGGTTCTAATAGTACCGATAATTATTATCACAAACAGCAAGTCAACAACGTGCTTATTAATGGTATCAATAATATCTATCAAAATTACCAGCGCAATGCGAATGGATACATCACAACATTTGATCGAACCGATGGTGCTGGTACTGACAGAAGCTACACCATCACCTATACCGAAAAGTAACCAAATCAAAACACGAACCAATTCAACTTTTTTTATAGCTCAAAAAAAGCCTTGCCAACCACCAAGCCATGAAACACTACAACCAACTTTTCATTTTATGTTGCTAATTAGCTTGTGTGGTACGGCATTGGCTCAGCACAATTCTAACAATAGGATTCATGAAAACACGCCACTTATGAATGATCGCATACATAAATCTACGCCTAAGCAGCCTCAAAAATTACAACATGGGTGTGGCACGGCCGAGTACCATAACAAGCGCAGGGCAAATTATAAAATAATCAGCCCACGCCAAAACGCAAACTAAATTTTTAAACAAATATCAATTATGAAAACCAAGACTCAAATACACCCAACAATAGTGGCCGCATGCGGCACTATAAACCAACGAATAATAACCTACAAATTCAACCTGCTTTGTAAAAAAATATTCATAATTATTTTTACAATTGTCCTATCGGCCAATTTATTATTTGCGCAAGCACCCCAAAAAATGAGCTACCAATCCGTAGTACGAAACGCAGCGGGTGCATTGCTCCCCAACACCAATTTGGGCATGCAAATAAGCGTACTACAAACCACCGCCACTGGTACAAGCGTTTATACCGAAACACAAATTGTAACCACCAATGCCAACGGCCTAGCCACCATAGAAATTGGTGCGGGTACACCAGTAACTGGCACATTTGCTGGCATCAATTGGAGCGCCGGCCCCTATTTTGTAAAAACAGAAATTGACCCAGCTGGCGGAACGGCTTATAGCATTACGGGTACTTCAGAATTATTAAGCGTGCCCTACGCACTTTTTTCGGCTAATGGAACACCTGGCCCAGCGGGTCCAGCGGGGGCTATTGGACCTGCGGGCGCAACAGGTGTGGCAGGACCTCAAGGTCCCATAGGCCCAGCAGGCGCCGCAGGAGCAACCGGCCCAATCGGTGCAACCGGAGCATCTGGGTCAACAGGAGCAACTGGCTCAACAGGTGCTACGGGCGCCACCGGATTAACAGGCCCCATTGGTGCGACAGGCCCAGCCGGACCAATAGGTTTAACAGGAGCCACTGGAGCAACAGGCACATCAGGAAGTGCCAACATTAACGGCACAACAAACCGACTTATAAAATTTACAGGAGCTACCACAGGTGGTAATTCTCAAATAATAGATGATGGTACTAATATTACTGTGAATGGAAATGCATCGGGGAGTACCTTATTGGATATTAGTAACTCGGCCTCCACAAACTTTACAAGCGTAATAGATGCCACAATGAGTACCCCACCAGGCGGAACCCAATCTCCCACAGTTATATCTGCTCGTACATCAATTGGTGTGGGAGTTTTTGCCAGAAGCAGTTCCAGCCATGCCATATATGGATTAACAGAAGGAGGTAGTATTTGGGCCGGGGTATCCGGTATCAGTTTAGGCAATACTGATGGTCATGGAGTAAGAGGTTATTTGTACGGATCAACAAACGGACACTCCATAAATGGCACAATGGATTCTACATCTACAGGCGTAGCAGGCTATTTTGACGGTGATAAACTAGGAAAAGGGATTCGTGCTTTAACATCAAACGCTGATGCCGGTGCGGCTGGCTATTTTACTTCTGATGCTTCTGGCCTTATTGATAGTGGAATTGTTCGGGTAGAATATGTTGGGTCTTATGGAGGTGATCATGTTGGTTTGCTTAGCAGAAGCGTGAGTGGTTCTGTGTCAGATTATGGAAAAGGAATTATTGGTGATGGTGGTTATATAGGCATAGAAGGCCTAACCTTTACAAGTTCAACTGCTCCTTCATACGGAGTTTTCGCTTTTGGTTCTACCAATGGAACATCTTATGGCGTAAACGGTACGGCGTTAAAAACTTCAGGTGCCAATGCAGGAACAAAATACGGTGTTTATGGATATGCATCTGGCGGCACGACAAATTATGCCGGATACTTTGGTGGCAATGTAGCTGTCACAGGCAACCTAAGCAAAGGCGGCGGCACTTTTAAAATAGACCACCCCACCGACCCCGAAAATAAATACCTCTATCACTCATTTGTAGAAAGCCCGGATATGATGAATATTTATAACGGCAACATTACTACTGATGCCAATGGCATAGCAGTGGTTACCCTACCAGCATATTTTGATGCGCTAAATATTGACTTTAGATATCAGCTAACGGCAATAGGCGTTTTTGCGCAAGCGATTGTAAAAGAAAAAGTGAACGGAAATAAGTTTACGGTACAAACCGATAAACCCAATGTAGAAATTAGCTGGATGGTAACCGGCGTGCGCAATGATACTTGGGCGCAAAAAAATAGAGTTGTCGTAGAGGTAGAAAAAGAAAAAGAGAACAAAGGTTTGTATTTACACGCCGAAGAATTTGGATTTGAAATAGAAAAAAGCATTGACTGGAACACCCACGAAAAACCAATGTTGGAAAGAGAGGCCATGAATAAAAAACAGGCTGCAGAAACCAAAGCAACTAACCAAATACCGAAAAATAATAGCAAAGAAAAAAATATAGGAGGTCTCACCATCATAGATGAATCGGTAAAATAGAATATTGAAAAAAGGGGAGATCAAAACCTATAAGGTTTTAAAAACCTTATAGGTTTCCAAAAAAATCGAGCAAAAAAAATACGGAAAAAAGCGTATTACCTACGACTCAAAAAATGAAGTCCTTTGTGTCAGAAAAAAATATTTAAAAATAAACATCATGAAAACTAAAAAAAATATCTCTCTAGCCATTGTATCTATTATATGCCTTGCGTTGTTTGGGTGTCCAAAAAAGAAAAATCCCGAGTTTCTATTGCATTTTCCAGTATCAATACTTGTGCAAAATACCTCTACTGCGGCTACCATCTCTACCATTCATTTGGGGTATAATAATAGCGGTTCCTTAATGAGTATTAATCAAGTATCAGGTGTTGATTCTAAAAATTGGACATTAAATTATCACCCTTACGGTAGACTAAAAAACGCTTCTTACGACAATGGAGGTAGTATAAATTGTCAATACTATTTGTCATACGATACTAGTAACAATCGACTGAACAAGGTTACGAAACAAGGCAAGACAACCGATATGCTAAACCTAAATTACCTAACAGGCAGCAGTACCTATGTGGGTAGCAGCGGTACTTTGGATGGTGTACGTATTAAGGTAAACGCATCGGGTCAATTAGATAATATCCAAAATTGGCTTTTGGGTGCGAATATTAATTTGACTTACTTAAGCAACGAAAAAGGACTGTTTGCCAATAAAGTTTTAGACGAAAGTGTAGTTGTATTTATGAACCTCTTTAGTGAGTCAGGCTTAACCGATTACTTTTATCATAGTCAACAAATTAGCAACGTAATTTATTCGGGAGATACACATACTTACCAAAATTACGTGCGCGATGATAAAGGGAATATCACATCGTTTGACCGTACCAACGGTGCAGGAAACGACAGAAGTTATACCATAACTTATAAAGAAATTCAGCTATAATTTTTTAGTACCCACGGGGCTATCACCCAAAAATTACGTGAAAAGACGTATTGCATATAAAAGCTAAAATGAAGTCCTTTGTATTAGAAACATTTTAAACAATTAAAAACAAACATTATGAAAACAACAAAAATTATGACACTAGCTCTTGTAGCAATTATGAGTGTAACACAGTTCAGCTGTAAAAAAGACAAAGTAGAAACTCCGACACCACCCGTGGTAAAAAAGTATTTGCCCACTAGTATTTTGGTGCAGAATGCGACCACAGCGGCAACCATACAAACCAATAATATAACCTATAATAGCGATGCATCAATTGTCACGTTAGAACGAATAGCTGGTGCCACGACTATAAATTGGACATTTAATTATAATCAGAATGGCACACTCAAAACAGCCACTTATACGCATAGCACCAGTGGCACGAGCATTTACAATTTATCGTACGACGGTAATAATCGGCTAAATAAAATACAAAAAACTGGCGCATCGCCAGATATGTTAAATCTAAATTACGTAGCCGCTACCAACACCTACGTAGGCACTGGCGGTAATCAAGATGGTACTTCGATAAAATTAGATATGGCTGGGCAATTGGAAAGCCGAAAATACAGCGCAACAACGGGTGGCCAAATAGACCTAACCTATCAAAACAGTCAAAAAGGAGTTTTTGCCGATGCTAATATTACAGAAAGCTTCCTCGTTTTTTCAATCGCTTTTGGAGATATTTCTCGATACAGTTACTTCCATAAGCAGCAACTAGATGCTGCGGTAGAAACGGGTACATTTTTTGGAGGATCTAGTATGTTTCAAAATTATAACCGAGATGCCAACGGATACATTACATCTTATTTGGTAAATGGAAGCTCAACATTTGGAACCTTTAGTCAAAGCTATACTATGAGTTATACGGAGCTTTAAACATTTTATAAAAGAAACAAAGCACAACATTTTACGACCATAGAATTATAAAAAACCATTTTTTTAACCAAAATCAAACATCATGAAATACAAAAAACAACTTTTAATACTAATGCTCCTCGGCGGATTCTTTAGCACAGCCCAGGCGCAAGATGCCTCGGCAGCTACAGGCGGCGAGGCCACGGGTGCGGGTGGCACCGCTAGCTACACCATTGGACAACCAATGTACCAAACTAATACTGGCGGAGGGCTCACCGAAGTACAAGGCGTACAACAACCCTACGAAATTTCGGTAGTGACCGCTCTTAATGATATTGAAGGCATCAGCCTTTTATTTTCGGCTTACCCAAACCCAACCAACAATCAGCTGAATTTAAGAATAGAAAAATATCCCACCAAAGGGCTTTTTTATCAGCTAACAGATGTGAATGGAAAAATTTTGCAGAGCAAAAAAATAGAAAATGAACTCACGGAAATTTCATTATCAAGTTATGCTTCGGCTTCTTATTTTCTGTCGGTTTCTCAAAACAATCAACTCATTAAATCATTCAAAATTTTAAAAAATTAATTCTTGAAATCAACCACATTTTTAATCCACCCTTCGACTCCGCTCAGGGGAACAAAAAATTATCAATCATGAAAAATAAAATTCTAAACATCAAACAAAACATTACTCTTCTGAGTAAAAATTTATTAATGCTACTAGTAGCCCTTGCATTTTCGGCCATTACTTATGCGCAAGCGCCGCAAAAAATGAGCTATCAATCTGTAGTGCGAAATGCTTCGGGTGCGCTGCTGCCCAATACCAATCTGGGCATGCAAATAAGCGTGCTGCAAACCACAGCCACCGGCACTAGCGTGTACACGGAAACACAAACAGTAAGCACAAACGCCAACGGCCTAGCCACTATAGAAATTGGCGCGGGTACTCCTGTAACAGGTACTTTTTCTGCCATCAATTGGGCGGCTGGTCCTTATTTTGTAAAAACAGAAATAGACCCCGCAGGCGGAACAGCTTACAGCATTACAGGTACGTCTCAACTTATGAGTGTGCCGTATGCACTGTTCTCGGCCAATGGAGGTACGCCTGGCCCAGCAGGAGATACAGGCCCACAGGGTCCTGCGGGAGCGACTGGTGCTACAGGCTCAGCAGGACCAACAGGTGCTACAGGTGCAACGGGACCAACAGGATTAACAGGCGCTACGGGCGCAACTGGCCCCGCAGGTAGTGCCAATATTAGCGGTACAACCAACCGCGTAATAAAATTTACAAGTGCTACAACAGGCGGAAATTCTATGATAGAAGATGATGGTAGCCAAATAAATATTAACGGAAATGTAAATAATACCGATGTTTTTAGAGTAAGAAATGCAACTACAGCTACAGTTACTGATCCCATAACTATTGCAGCTTATCTTGGTTCTAATACAACTTCTCCCGTATATGCGGCGGCGGTTTATGGCAGTGGAGGTTCTGGGCTTGGTTTGTATGGTCGATCACAATCTACGTCGGGCATTCATGGTAGTACCGGCTCGTCTAGCGCAAGTGTTTATGCAATTGAGGGTTATGCATCCTATTCGTTGGGAAGCGCAAATGGTATACTTGGCCGTTCTTATGGAGACGGAAACGGCATCGTTGGCGAAGTATATGGTGGCGGTTATGCTGGTTACTTTGATGGTAAAAGTAATGGTCGTGGGATTCGTGCGATAACTTCAAATCAAAATGCTGGCGCGGCAGGATATTTTACTTCTAATGCTTCTGGAACTATTGATAGCGGTATAGTACGTGCTGAATATACAGGAACGCAAGTAGCTGATCACGTTAGCCTATTAGGCAGAAGTGTTGTAGGCGGAGGTGACAATTATGGAATAGGAGTTAGAGGCGAAGGTGGTTATATGGGAGTAGAAGCTCGAACAGCAAATACTACAACTTCAACATCATACGGAGTGTATAGCGTGGGATCTTCCAACGGTACTGCCTACGGTGTAAGAGGACAGGCTGCAAAAACTTCGGGCACTGATGCCGGAAACAAGTACGGTATATATGCAGTCGCGACTGGCGGCGCTACAGATTATGCAGGATATTTTAGTGGTAATGTAACTGTAACAGGCAACCTAAGCAAAGGTGGCGGAACATTTAAAATAGATCACCCAACTGATCCCGAAAATAAATATCTCTACCACTCTTTTGTAGAAAGCCCCGATATGATGAATATCTATAATGGTAATATAACTACGGATGTAAGCGGGGAAGCAACCGTAAAAATGCCTGACTATTTTGATGCGTTAAATGTTGATTTTCGATATCAGCTAACTCCTATTGGACAGTTTGCGCAAGCTATAGTTTTGACTGAAATTAATGGAAATACGTTTACCGTAAAAACGGACAAGCCAAATGTAAAAGTAAGCTGGCAAGTAACCGGCGTTCGTAATGATACTTGGGCAAAAGCGCATCGTGTAATTCCTGAAGTAGAAAAAGAGCAAGAGAACAAAGGTTTGTATTTGCATGCCGAAGAGTTTGGTATGGAAAAAGAAAAAAGTATTGACTGGAACACGCACGAAAAACCATTGCTAGAAAGAGAAGCAGCGGCGAAATAAAATCCTTAGAATAAAAGCTGGGTAAACCTCCAAAGTTTATAGCGACAAAGGCAATAAACTTTGGAGGTTTTTTTTAACTCAACCAAAAAAATACGTGAAAAGACGTATTGCATGAGCCT
Organism: Chitinophagales bacterium; assembly: GCA_038258625.1. Classification (GTDB taxonomy): domain Bacteria; phylum Bacteroidota; class Bacteroidia; order Chitinophagales; family Chitinophagaceae; genus JAGNRR01. The sequence continues at coordinate 361 of JBBSPP010000095.1, read as the reverse complement.
GATAAAAGTGAGTCCTTTGTACTAACAAACAAGCAAAAATTTACACTTCGGCTTCCACACTAAAGGTGGCAAGCTGCTCAGGAAAAAAAACAATTATCATGAAAAAACAATTAATCACACTATTATTCTTAGCCAGCGCATTCTGCGTAAATGCGCAAGACAGCTGGGCTTTTGATGTTTATTTTAAAATGAAAACTACCATTACCAGTGATCAACGTAGAGACAACTCTACCATGACACAACGATTGGATTATAACGAGACAACTAAAAATTTATCCATCTCCGAACAAATTATAAATACCAGAGGTAGGAGCGGCAACGATAATAAAAACATGGCTCTATGACGTTTAAAGTGGGAGGG
>JBBSPP010000094.1:0-8351 GCA_038258625.1 Chitinophagales bacterium | reverse complement strand
TTATCAAGCGATGCAGTAGCAGAAGCTCCTGAACCAGAACCTCCTCCACCTAAGCCATTGAAGGCAGGGGTTTCAAATTTTGATCCTTTTTTGTATGCTTCCACGTGTGGGTTTTTATCAATATCTGGGTAGTAGCGCTCCCAATAGTAATCTTTATGAGGGGGCAAAAGACCCAACATAGCAAATATAAATGCCTCGGTACACATGCCCACAATTAGCGCGTAACTAGCCCACCACCAGTGCTCTAGTTTTGCTAATGCTCCTATCAAAACGACAGCGGCGCCCATACCAATGATAAAGTTTTTTAAATATTTTCCTCTTTTCGTTTCGAAAAATAAAGCAATAGATCTCATAATTATTTATGTTTTAAATTTAAGTTTTTTTAATTAGTTTTTACCTGGCTTTTTGTTTGTCAGGGCCGGTGCAATGTATTGAGTAATGGTTCGGAATCCTACATATGCCTTTGCCGTATCGGCAAACTCATAGTCACGAGAGCTTACTTGTAGATAATAAGCTACATCTCTCCAACTACCGCCGCGCAATGTTTTACGCTTCCACCACATTGGGTCACTATCCTGTGTTTTAAGTTGTACACTTGGGCTAAGGTCAGCTACTACGCCATATGTATTTGATATGTAAGGTGAAATTGTCCACTCGGCAACATTTCCACTCATATTATATAAGCCATAATCATTAGGCCAATACGCATCGGCTCGCACTGTATAAAGACCACCATCCGCACTATAATTACCACGATTTGGTTTAAAGTTGGCCAGGTAACATCCTTTTTTATTCACTACATAAGGCCCACCCCATGGATATGGAGATTGCTCCAAGCCTCCACGAGCTGCCCATTCCCACTGTTCTTCAGTGGGCAAACGGAATTCACCCTCTAGGTATAATTTTTTGGAATCGCGGTAACTTCTCCAAAATTGTGTTCGCCAATCACAAAAAGCATTTGCCTGATACCAATTTACACCCACAACAGGATAGTTATCAAACGATTTGTACCAAAAATATTGGTGAGTAATTGGTTCATTATATGAGTACGAATACATTTTCATCCAAACTGTTGTATCTGGATACACTTTAACGTTGTACTCTTTTTGAAAAGATGACCGAGCCTGATTTGGATTTTTAACCATCTCGTCATAATCGAATGCTTTATAATTATATATAAGCTTGCTGTTATCAAATTCTTTCTTGCCCCAAATACTTTCGCTGGCTGGAATATAATATGCCAACATTGCATCCTGAACTTCTTCAGACTCCCAACGCAATTTTTTGCGCCAATCGATGCTCTGAGATCCATCGTCATTATCTATATAGTTTCCTAATAAAGAATGCGCAGTAGAATCTCGCGTCCAATCAATGTACTGTCGATATTCGGCATTTGTAATTTCTGTAGCGTCCATGTAGAAACCTATCATCTGCACAACCCGATTTTTTACATCATTTGCATTTCGCACATCCTGATCGCTAGCACCCATGTGCATAACACCTGATGGTACCCAGGCCATTCCTTTCGGAATTGGGTCAGTATGATTCATTCTATTTGGCGAACCAATAAGCTCTCCTCGCGGCCCTCCGTTACAGCCCCAGGCTGCAACGATTACGATTAAAATTACTGCTTTTAACGAAAAATTTTTCATCATGCGTTCATTTGTGTTTTTAGAGTAAGATAACAAATGTATTTCTTTTTTAGTTATTAACAAATACTTGCACAAGATATGCAAGAAATTTATTTCCTACTCTTTATTACTTATTATTTTTTATCAATTATTAGAAATGAAGAAACAAAAAAAGCATTTTTAAATTTCCTGTTCATCCCTCTTTCAAATCGTCTGCCAAATAACGTCGATATTTTCTTACAGCAAAATAATATCATAAAAAAATTCACATTTGCATGATAATTTATTGTGTGTTTTATAGCGAAAAATTCATTTTTTAATCGTAGGGATTTATGAAAAAATATTGAAAATTTGCTATCCATTTTCCATTATGGATGTTCATAGCCCTTACGAAATAAGGCCTATCCCTCTAGCTGTGAAAATAGTTATAGCATAATTGTTAATTACCGCTTGCCAAATCCATACAGCAAGTACAAGTTGTAATCAAATACAGGTTGTTTTTTGGCGGCACCGTAACCCGCCAAATATTCGGGTGTGAGCTCCTGAAAAGTTCTTGGATTTAAAAAAAACTTGCCTCTGATATTCCAACCCAAAAAAACATTTTTAATAACCTCCATTCGGAAACCGCCCGTGAGCGAAATCCAATACAAATTTTGGCTGGCGGGCGGCATTGTAATTATTGTATTTCCGTAAAAAGGATCCCACAAAGTAGCAGTTGCTTCGGCGCGATCGTGATGCGCCCAGCCAAAGCGCGCCCCAATAAAAGCATTGTCCAAATCGCCTTTATATAGAGAGCCAAAAAAATATTTATCAAAACCAATGCGAGTAAAATATGAGGTAGAGGTAAAGGAAACATTATCACCAAAGGTATTGGCTGTAGCAAAGCCCCCCTCGGCCACGTAATGCAAATTTGATTTCCAGATACCTTCTGCCAAAAACTCAAACGTGCTGTATTTATTCGTAAGTGATGAGCGAATGATTTTGGAGACATCTACCCCTACTCGAAAGTATTGAAAATGTTTTTCTTTCACTTTTACAGAGTCAATCTTTAATGCAGTTGTTGTATCATTTTTTACTAAAATGCTATCAGCACTTCTTACCAAAATACTATCCGAATTACTCTGAGCAAATAATGATGCCGAGAAAAAGAATGTGCAAAAAATGCTACTTATAAATAACTTCAAGGTGATATGTTTTGGGTGCGTCATTTACAAGGGCATTATTTATTTTTACAGAGTCAATACTTTGCGACCCGAAGGTTACATTTTCGATCGTAAAAAAAGTTTGGTATCCGCAGCCATTCGATACAAAATTGAGCTCGGGTTTGTAAAAAACAGAAATTGTATCCCGCCGGTTGCCTTGGAAAATTACAAACTCTTGCTTCGTAATGTCTCTCTTCAAATACACTCTTTCTGAAATTGTACTCTCCAGATTTTCATAAAAAATCACCTCTGGATCTATACTGTAAATATCTACGTTTTGCAGTGGCGTATCTACCAAAACGTTTTTAGTATTATACGTTTTAAAAGCTAAGGTTGTGTAAACAGGACTGGGCGTAATACAAAACTCTTTTTTGGCACAAGCGCCGATCAAAATAATTATAGAAAGAAACAACAGCGCGCGCATCAAAAACTAATTCACTTCCCAGGTTTCGTTACCGGCAATTAATTTATCCAAATCACCAATTCCTTTTTGCTCCTTTGCCATTTCTATTTGCGCATGAAACATGGTTTCGTAAGTAGGTTTTGCCACCGAATAAAAAACACCAAACGGGCGAGGCAAGGCACCTTCTTCGCTTACGTCATCAAAAAAGCGTGTAAGCAATTGCGCCTTTGCCAAATCAGTTTCGTCATGAATCCAAAGCTCGTCATCGCCTACATTGGCTCGGTTTACAATGGTTGGTTTTAATCCATCCAGTTTAATACCAAGTTCATCTTCGCCCCCAAAAACTAAAGGTTGACCTTGCTCCAACATCAGCGTAACGCCAGATTTTGTTTTTTTATCAGTCATCATTCCGAATGCACCATCATTAAAAATATTACAGTTTTGATATATTTCCAGCATCGAAGTGCCTCGGTGCGATTCACTTCGGCGAAGCATTTCTTGTAGGTGTTTTGGATCACGATCCATGCTGCGCGCAAAAAATGTAGCATCAGCACCAAGCACCAAGGCACCCGGATTAAACGGATTATCAATACTGCCAAAAGGTGTTGATTTAGTTACTTTATTCGTTTCTGAAGTGGGCGAATATTGACCTTTTGTCAACCCATAAATTTGATTATTAAAAAGCAAAATTTGCACATCAATATTGCGGCGCAATAAATGTATTATATGATTTCCGCCAATACTGAGCGCATCACCATCTCCGGTTACTATCCATACGCTAAGCTCTGGCCGTGTCATTTTTAGCCCCGAAGCAATTGCTGGTGCCCGACCATGTATGGAGTGCATGCCATAGGTATTCATGTAATAAGGAAAACGCGACGAGCAACCTATGCCCGAAATGATGACGATATTCTCCTTGGGAATATCCAATGTAGGCAGCACAGTTTGTACCTGTTTGAGTATGGAGTAGTCGCCGCAGCCTGGGCACCACCGCACCTCTTGGTCGGTAGCAAAATCTTTCGCGGTTAATGGCGCAGTTGTAATATCTGACATAGCGTTGGCAAAAGTAAGTGCTATTGTGTATTTAGTACCTAGTATTTAGTACTTAGTATGCTAATGTTTTGTGGTCATACAACTTTACAGTTAGTTATTCGCTAGAAAATTAGGAAAGGACATATTCTTTGAATAGCTGCATCTCTAGCAAAGAGAGACCCTCGGTATATTTTATATTTATTTACGACTGAACACAAAATAAATCACATAAAACCAACCCAGAATGGCGTGCAATATTGCCCATAGCACAGATTGATTCCGGCTCCAAGATGCAACGATGGCTATAATTGTACCAACTCCAATTGAGCCACCCAAAATCCCTGCCGTATTATTATCGGCAAAGACTAATGTAGTTGAAAATATAAAAACGAAAACTAAATAAATTGCTTTTTTCATAAATGCGAAATTAATACTCAATCTTTTTGTACCGAAAACAATCCGTGGTATGGTCATTGACCATTCCAATGGCTTGCATAAAAGCATAACAAATTACCGAGCCTACAAATTTGAATCCGCGGTTTTTCAAATCCATACTCATCGCATCGCTTATCTCCGTTTGGGCTGGGATTTCTTCGTGGGTTTTCCAGTTATTTATAATCGATGCTCCCTCGGTAAAAGACCAGATATATTTATCAAAACTGCCAAAATCTTGGCGCACGCCAATGTAGGCTTGGGCATTGGTAATGGCGGCCCGTATTTTTAATTTGTTGCGGATTATTGTTTCGTCTTGCATTAAGTCATCCACTTTTTCCTTTTTGTATTGCGCTATTTTTCGGTAATTAAAATTATCAAAAGCTTTGCGAAAAGCTTCGCGGCGATGCAAAATCATTTTCCAAGTAAGCCCCGCCTGAAAATTTTCCAAGAGCAACATTTCAAATAATAATTTATCATCATGCACGGGTACGCCCCATTGTGTATCATGGTAGTGCGCTTCTTGTACATCTTTTGTAGCCCAAAAACAACGGCGCATACCATCATCAACAAACGTTTCTTCCTTCCGCTTTTGCACTCTTTTTTCGTACTCTTTCTTTTTATCCTCCAACATCTATTATATGAAATTTGCATTGCACAAAAGGCAACCATTTTATATTTAAAAATATACTAATTACTAAATACTGACTACTAAAATTATCTATCCGAGTGCAGCGCAATTCGATTCCCCTCAGTATCTACTATAAAAGCATAGTACCCAATGTCTGAAGAAATTAGCGTTTTTGGTACAATAATTCTTCCGCCGTTTTGTGCAGCGCGGTCAACGACGAGGTTTAAATCGGGGTTGGCATTTAGGTATAAAAGCGAACCTGCACCCGATGGAATGTAGCCTTCGCCGTAGCATATTGCTCCGCTTACTTTGCCTTCGTAGGCTGGCAAAAAAGCCATTTTGTACGATTGTATTTCGGTGGTTTCTAATTTTAAATCAAAGATTGTTTCATAGAAATTGAGCGCTCGCTCAAAATCGCTGACTGGTATTTCAAACCAACTGACCATATTTTTTTCTGCAGCCATGAATGCTTGTTTTTGTTGCGGGCTAAAATACTACTTTTTAGTCGTAAGTTATAAGTCGTAAGTCGTAAGTCCTTTTTTTAATTTATGAATCACGTGAGGTTTAGGATCGAATGTCTAGCTTCTGTTGTCTAAAAAACTTTTTTATACCGCAAGCGGATCGAATTTAAAATTAAGACCACATCGCTCAGCGCCATTACACCCGCGCCAAACGTAGGTGTAAGAAAACCAAATGCCGCCACAGGAATGGCAATTATATTATACAAAAATGCCCAGAATAGATTTTGCTTAATGGTTAAAAATGTATGCTTGCCAAGGCCAATAGCTTCGGGTAATGCTAGGAGCGAATTTTTTGTCAGTACTACATCGGCGCTTTGCATGGCTATTTGGCTGGCTTCGCTAAATGATATTCCGATGTCGGCTTGGGTGAGTGCCGGGCTATCGTTGATGCCATCACCTATCATGGCTACACCACCTTCGGTTGATAATTTTTTTATTTCGTCTAGTTTTTCGCTGGGCAGTTTTTGAGCCAGTACATTTTTTATGCCAAGCTGTTTTGCAACGGCATTACTTTTTTCAATTCTATCGCCGCTTAATAGGGTGATTTTATAGCCTTTTTGTTGCAGCATTTTTACCACCATTTTTGCTTCGGGGCGAATGCTATCTTGCATATCTATCCACCCTTTTAGTTGGCCATTTTTTATTACAAACAAATCATGTTTTTCATTAGTGTGGCGCTCGGCCATTCTGTAGGAACCTATTTCAATTGTATCGCCGTTTGTAGTAATTCCTTTTAAGCCTATTCCTTTTATTTCTTCGGTTTCTGTAAAAGCGAGGTCATAATCTTTCCATTCCTCGGTAATGCTTTTTGCAATAGGATGCGAAGATGTTTTTTCCAAACCCGCCACCATATTTTTAAATTCATCTTGGCTAATGGTGCTATCATAAATTTGAAATTGGCCAATGCTCAATGCTCCTGTAGTGAGGGTGCCTGTTTTATCAAAAATAATATGTTTGAGCTTGGTGAAATGCTGCAGCGTATCGCCACCTTTTACCAAAATACCATTGCGCGCCGCCCTGCCCATGCCTACCATAACCGCCGCAGGCGTAGCCAAGCCCATAGCGCAAGGGCAAGCAATTACTAGCACGGCTATGGTTCGCATCATGCTTTCGGCAAAGTCATGATTGGCTAAAAAATAATTTGACAAAAAAGTAATGACCGCAATCACCAAAACAAGTGGTACAAAAATGGCACTGATTTTATCTGCCAGTTTTTGCATTTCGGGTTTGGTGCTTTGGGCTTTGTTTACCATGGCTATTATTTGCGCTATGGCCGTATCATTTCCTATGGCCGTGGCGCGCATTCTGAATGCCCCATTCTCTACCACCGTGCTGCCCGTTACATTGTCATTTTCGCTTTTGGATATGGGCAAACTTTCGCCCGTCATCATGCTTTGGTTTACCTCGGCGCTACCATTTATTATTATGCCGTCGGTAGGTATTTTATCGCCGGTATTTACTTGGAGTTCGTCGTTTAGTTTTATTTCGGCGTTGGGTATTTCTACGATGGTTTCTTTACCAATCGAATCTTTCATGACCAACTTGGCTGTTGTTTTTTGCAGCTTCATTAATTCCGTCAGTGAGCTTGCGGTACTTTTTACCGTATATTCTTCCAAAAAATTACCGAGCAAAACGAGCGTAACTATCGAAGCGCAGGTTTCAAAAAACAGATAGTCATAGACTGTTTCGGTATAAAAAACCCAACCTACAATGCTATAAAAAAATGCAGCACTAGCACCTATAAAAACGAGCACGTCCATATTAGGAATCCCGTTGCGCAGAGACCGCACGGCACTTTTGCCAAAATAAATAACGCAAATAATATAGACGGGCAGGCAAAGTAAAAACTGTACCAACGGATGGTGTAACGGCTGCCAACTAATAAACATGTGGGCAATGAGCGGCACCCAAAATACGAGGCAAATGAGTAAGTAAATTTTTACGCTGCTGTGGCTATGGTTATGTCCTTCATGTGTATCGGCATCATCATTTATTACTGGGTAGCCTAGTTTTTTTAGGCTGTCAAAAAGCTCTTGTTCGTTTGTATTTTGGGCGTTGGTAAAATGTACTTCGCCCGTGGCGGCATTGGCCACTATATCAATTGCACCTTTTTTTTCCAAATGTTTTTGAATGGTGAGGGCACAATTACCGCAGGTCATGCCTTGTACTTTGGTGCTTATTTGTTGGCTCATTGTTGGCAAAATTACGATGGGGAATTTTGATGTGTTGTTGAATGCGGATGGTTAAAGTAGCGATAATCCAAAAAGCGAATAATTAGGGCTAAAAAACAGTAAAATATACAATATTGATAAATTTTAAATATATTATATTGTATTTCTATAAAACATTGAAAAACAGCGTAACTCCCCCCTTCCGCCGGGGGGTACCCCCCTGCGGAAGCCCCCCTCCCCACTTCCGAAGTGGGGGGTGGGGCTTCAGAACCTAACTGACCCACTTCATAACCTAGCCAGCTAGGTAAAAAGCCGAACTCATTCAGTT
>JBBSPP010000093.1:0-8356 GCA_038258625.1 Chitinophagales bacterium | reverse complement strand
CTTCAATTTTTTATTTATATTTTTTTGCGATTTGGACGTGTGAGGATACCGAAAAAGGGCTTTGCCATCCGTGCCTTTATCCAAGCTTTGCAGAATACTGCCAAAAGAATAGGGCTCGGTAATGCAAGAGAACCGCCAGTTTTTGAACGTAACCAACCGCACGGAATGATAGCCTTTTAAGGATTCATGATTTTTTAAAATAGTAGAATACCCTTCTAGCAATACAGCAAAAACCTTGCTTTCGCGGGGCCTGTCATCATCATGTTGGCTAGCGTTGGCAATTGATTTTTTAGCGGGCAATCTGTTGCCAATTATTACCGAATACTGACCGCTAAGTTTAGCGTCTTTGTTTTGTATTTTATTGTCGGGCAATAATTTTCGGCCATGTGCCAGCCACCAAAGCTCATCAAGCGTAGGAGCTATTTTGGTAAACAATGCAACAGGCACATCTATTACCGTGCATTCGTCTTCGGGGTTTTCGCCGTATTGGAGTTCAAAATTTTCGGGAAACCAAATCTTGCCGGCGCGCGTTTTGTTGAGATCGCCGAGTTTTATTTTTTGAAGCATAGGCGCGGGATCAGCTTCGTCAAAAAGAAATAATGACAACCAAGGATAATCTTTTTTCTTTTCTTCATCGGTCAGATTATCTGCCTTGTTTTGCACCTTTCGAATCCATGGCAAGCTAAGATTTGAAAAAACTAACTGTGGCAACGTATCTTCAAAACGCCCTACACTATTTGCTGGCGGATATACCGAGTCCACATCGCCCACATTAATATTAAAGCGTTCGCCACTTACGAAAAACTTTTTCGTATCGGCAAATTCATTGTTGGTATTAATAGGAATTTGCGGATTTCCACTCGTCACTTTTTGCTGCACCCGAAGTGTATAATAACCCGCTGTAAGGCGTGGTGCATTGTCTTTTATAAAAATTATTTTTCCTTCTTCTACGGCCATGGTTCTTTTTTTAATTTGGTAAAAATTATATATTTTATAGTACGCCTGTGGGCGAAAATGTGGTGCTACTTTCCATGAGTTGCCAGTCATCTTCGGTCATAATCCAAGGTGTGATGCTGTCAAAATTTTCTAGTTCGTAGCCATCATTTAGCAAGTCCAAAATTTCTTGTGTGGTGGAGGTTACATTTTTTCGGGTATATTTTTTGGAGTCAAAATCGTCATGGCGAGGCGATGGTACAAATCCAAAAACAAGATGCGATAATTCAGGAGCTTCGTATGCTAGCGAAGCTATATCGCGCTTGGGCAAGCTATCAAAATCTATTTCATCTTTTTGTTTTGGAATTATTGCAAAACTTTTTGATACATTTTCAATCAATTTTTTGGTGGCGTTCATATTCCCTCTATCCTCGCCGCCACCCCAAAGTGCTACGGGTACATTTGAGTTTGGATTTACTGTAACCAAAAAATTTACCTCATCATCATACAATTGTGATTTGCCCAATTCATTTACAATATCAAGCTGCACGGTAGATTCTAACTGGCCTTTGCTCAAATTCATGACCAATACGCCCACTGTATTTTGGCCAGTATTAACGGCCTCATTTTTTGACAAAATAAATTTTGTAATGGGCACGGCGGTCTCTACAATCAGTTTCATTTCTGTAGGGTTCAGCACATAATTTGTATCGCCATAAGCAGGGTTTCCTTTCAAATCCTTTATCAATCCTTCGCCTATTGATGTAACAATAATTTCATTAGCGGCGGGCAAAAAGTCCTTTTGATACTGCTCCCACTTCAGCGGCGGTGGCGGCGCTTTTGAGGCACCAAAACTTATCTCAAACTCCACAATCGACAAATCAATAACGGCATGACCGCCAAAGTTTGGCCCCCAAAGTTCGAGACGGGCGGAGAAGCTAAATGATTTGGTAACGGTGACCAACCACAAATCCAATGTCACCTTGGCGCCCATGCTCACCGAAATAGTGGCGTTGTAAAAGAAGGGACTAAAGTTGACTAAGAAGTGCGCCTCGGCAATAAACCAAGCTTGTATAAAACCCATATCAGCCCGAGCCTCCAACCTGCCACCGGCCATTAAAACGTTGGGCGTAATGGCAAAATACATTTCGCCTTTTATAAAAATTTCGGCATTTAATTGCCACGACAAACTGAGGCGCGGCACTGCGGGATAATGTGATGGCGGCTTAAACTGCGGATGATAACCGCCCAACGAAAGTACAAAATCACCTACTTTTATACTGCCATGTTCTTTCATCCAAATCATAAATGCAAACCCACCGCCAAGTTTTGCCAGGGGATTGAGTATATACGATCCTGGCGAAACGCGCCCTTCTATAGAAAGAATTCCTTCTTCTGGTAAAAAGCGCGCCCGCACCGCTAGCTCGGCTTTTACAATCAAATTGCCTGGCGGCGGTAGCACAATACGCATGATGCCCATCAGGTTTATTTCTAACCGATTGCCAAACTCAACCGTCAGCAAAAAGAACGACTCAACCACCGAGAAATGGCGCGCCTTGATGCCCACCGCCATCCAATAGGAATCTAGTTTGGGAAAAATATCCTGTTGTATTTTTTTGATATTTGCGCCCGGATCAGATTCGTCAAACTGCATTTCGTCGAATGAAATTTTGAGCAATACAAAATCGCGTAGGTTATCAATACTCGGAATATTGAGGCTGCTATTAATACCAAACCCTGCCGCAAAGCCCGTTACGAAAAAGAACGCAGGCCCACCAATCGGAATATTAACAGCGGCAAAAAGAAAGAATGATGGCGCTAGTTGATTTCCTTTTCGATCAAGCTGCCCAGCTTTGGGATGTATGTAACAGCCAATCGCTTTGAACGATTTGTCGCCCACTTTTAATTGTATCTCGCCAAAATATCCGTTGCAAATATTGCCTTCGTATGCTACTTTTTGCGCGAGGAAAGCACCTGCTATTTTTAGCCCGCCATTTACATAATTTATGGCTAGGCCATCAAGGCCAAACTCAATTTCAGAAACATCAAATGGCATTTGGAGCGGCACTTTTACGCCGAGGTTCATGAGGCTGAAAGTAAAACCACCCATGTTCAGTCCGCCGTCGAGAAGCAAATTAAATTTACCATCGTCGAGGCTGACGCCCATTTTATTTACAAATAATGGCCCGTAGTTTTTTCTTGTGCTACTCCACTTTGTTTTTTCTTCTGCCGCTTCTTCGGCTGGCTGGTCGCCCGTGGGTGTAAATAATTTTTTAAATGAAAATGACCGTTTAGAAATGTCGCCCATGAGTGCTGCCAGTTTTCCGGCTGGGTTGGGCAGGCCATTTACCTCCAAATCATTGAGGCTGAGTGTGGCCATAAATCCTTTCAGCTTTACATCATTTTGCGCGGCGTCTTTGCCATCGGCTACTATTATTAAATTATCTGGGTTGCTCCCGCCTTGTATTTCTAGTAGTATTTTATTGAGGTCAATAATTTCTTGCGCGTCCAACATTGCAGTACAAACCGAGATGGCAACTTTTGGCACAATGGGAAAATCTCCAATGTAAGCACCTACCAAATCCATGTCCTTCAAATTAATTTCGCCCATGGTCAAGTCCATGTTGAATAAAACTGTAGAATCTTTTTGCGGATCATTATTTGTAAGTAGCAAAAAAGTAGCACCAATAACCGTGGGGCTAAACCAATTTGGTATGAGCGACGAAACGTTGGGGCTTGTATCATTTTCAAAAAGTTCGATAATTTTTACCAACGGAAAATGGCCTTGATAAGATGCCAATAAAGCATTGCTCGAATCATCTTTTGAAAAATTAATTTTAAAAAGATGCGGCGCCGCATCTTCATCGGCGTCATCAGTTACCGTCATTTGTCCGCCAATATTTAACGACTTTGAGCTGTCATTATTTTTTACCAACTCGAGGACAAGTATTATTTCCGATGTTTTGTTTTTGATAGGAAAATCTGTAAGTAGAACCGTAGCGGTAGTGCTAAAAACAAATTCTGTAGCTGTCTTTTCTAAATGCACACCAAGGTGCGAAATAGAAACAGTTTTTAGCGGACTAGGCAATACGTACTTTTTAGAACCTGTGATGCTGTTGGCAATTTTTTGTAGCGCAAGCGCTTTTGTCGTATTGCCATCCAAAATCCAAGCGCCGTCATTATAGACAAATTCTACTTTTACTTCTGTACCAGTATCGGCGTCGCCAATGGCTACGGTAGCTGTAAATTTTACTTCGAAACCATCAGTTTGATTGTAGTGAAAATAAAAATCAACATCTTTCAAATCTATACCGCCAATGCTCCACAGCTTTTTGAATTTTCCTTTTAGCAAAAAATCACCCGATGCAATATCTAAATTCATCTTTGCATCCGTTAAATCCAAGGCGCTTAAACTTTGGGGTAAACTAAATGGATGGCTCGGGGTGCTTAGCAATCTTTGCACCATCTTGAACACATTTATTTTCTTGGCGTTGGCTTCTAATTTCCATGTGAAAGGATTTACTTTTTTACCTTCAGCATCCGCTTCATCGCTTCCTTCTCCAGAAATGCTGGCTGTAATTTCTTGGCCTAGCAGATCCATTTCGGCATCAATGGTTGCGGCTGTAGAAAATATTTCCGCTTCTTTGGTAACCGCCAAACTTGCCTCTAGCGATTGTAGCGAGAACAATTCTTTGCTAGCAACTTGAAACTTTAATATATTTTCTACCCGTATTTTATTGAAACTATAAGTTCCTTCTTTGGGTTGGGCTTCAAAACTTAAAGCTGAAATAATCAACTTATCATCACCCGAAGCGGGCCCCAAAATGGGCAACCCAATACGCTCAAGAATATCGCCCAGTGGAATTGGGTTGCCCTCTTGCAACTCGCCAGTAATAGAAAAATTCTCGCCATTTGTTGCTGTAATTTTCACTTCGGCTTGACTACCGGCCGCGCCCAATAATAAACTTCCTCCTACCTCAATTTCTACAGTTCGAGCAATGGGAAACAACGGTTTTTGCACCTTAATTTTTCCATTCAAATTTGAAATATCAAGCCATTTAATATTTTCAAACAGCACCCAGTTATCTGTAGCATTAAATAAAAATTCCGCACTTACGGTTTCAATTTTGCCTTTGGGTTCTGTAGCTTTTGGAGCGAGCAAAAAAGAAAGCTCGGACAGAACCACTGCTTTTTGTAATGATGCAGGAGTTCCCTCCTTCATCAAATCTGACGGTTTGCCATCCGGCATCAACAAACCTGCCAGCGCGCCAAGGTTAGGTGCAGCGCCTAATGACCAGTCAACTGTAACGGCGTATTTATCATCATCTAGTTTTTCTAATATCAAGGGAGTGTTAAAAATTGTTGTACTTCCGCTTTCTTTTTTCAGCATTCCGCTATAGCCTTCCTGCCACGTATTTTCATCTTCGCTAAAAATTACACGCGCAAAATGATTTATCGCTGCAAAATTTATTTCGCCCAAAATGGGCAAATCCAAATTTACTTTTTCGCTAATTACAAATTCCTCCAATACTTCATTTAATGTATTGTAGCCAACGCGGACTATTTTTTTTGTAGCCGTATCTTTTCCTTCTAGCACGGTTTTGGTTTTCGCCTCGGTGAGAAAACCTAATTTCTCAAGCTCCATATCGGCGAAAACGAGACCATCGTTTTCGGAAAATTGCAACTGTTCTAATTGTGCTTCGTTTAGTTTGAATGTATCCATAAAGTATGATTGGCGCGGTGATGAAATTGATATTAGGTAGCGAGTTATTTTTTATAAAAAAAGCGATATAGGAAAGATATTACTGCCGTCCTCACGCACATTTGCGCACAACATTCAGAGTGAATTTGATGCGAATAAAAATTAATCCCCCCCCTCGTATCATGTTTATAACGTGATAAACCGTATGTTTTGTAGGAAATTATTTTTTGGCAAAAGTTGGATTTTCATAAGTTTAGAGTTTGTGGTTACTCCAAATCTACAACATGCCCATAAAAAGTTATTACTAAAACAGCAACTATGTGTTTAGATAAAACAAATTTCGCAGACTTTAAATTCTGTAACAATGACACAGAATAACACAAAAAGTAGCCGTGGTTAAAAAATATATTTACGCGGTGCAAGTTGCAAAACAACATGATGGCAAACCATACGCGCTTGTAAATAGCGGCAGTTTGGGAATAGGTTTTGCCGTATCGGAGGCCTTGGCAAAAAAAAATTACAACCTCATAATTACTGCGCGGGGCAATGAAAATTTGGACATCGCAAAAAAGAAATTGGAAAAAAATTATGGCATACAGGTTCATGCGCTTGGGCTTGATTTTTTGGAAGAAGATTCACCACAGAAAATTGCAGACTATTGTACTGAACATGATTTGGCCGTGCGCTTTATGGCGAATATAACGGGCAAGGGTGGCAGTCATGATTTTCTGTCATTGCCGTTGGAGGATTTGCGCAACATGGCAACTCTCAACATTCATTCTGTGATGTCTGTTACACTTTTGATGATTCCTATTTTAGAAAAAAACGCTCCCGCATTTATAATGAACACATCGAGCTTGGCGGGTTTTGCGCCCATACCAAAAAAGAATATTTACTCGGCTACAAAATCTGCGGTGTTGTTTTTTAGTCATTCATTACGACAACAATTAAAATCACGAAAAATTCATGTAAGCTGCCTTTGCCCTGGACCGGTTTATACCAAAGAATCTATCAAAGAAGCTACGCGTGAAAACTTTGGATGGTTAGCGGATCACATTGCGGTATCGCCCGAACAGGTTGGCGAAATTGCCGTGGCCAAAACATTGAAGAAAAAAAATATTATCGTACCCGGCACCTGGGCAAGTATTATCGGCGCGGTGCTTAGATGCTTACCTAACCAACTAGCCGCGTGGCTATATGGTTTAAAAAAAGATGATTAATTTTTTATTCAAGAATGATTTTTACACTTTCTACTTACCCAATAAAAAAAAACAAAATTTATATACAGTAAAAAAATCACGACAACATTTTTCTAATTCTTCATAAATTAAAACATTCAACATGACCAAAATTTTCCTCTTTCTTCTCTGTACTTTTTTTGCTTTTCAACCGCCAACTACTTTTGCAAAAACGCCGCCTCCAATGAAAAAATATGCCACCAAAAATGGTATGCCCTACGCGCTAGTGGCTGGCGGCAGCAAAGGCATAGGGTACGCCGTGGCAAATGCGCTAGGCAAACGACATTATAATTTGATACTCATAGCGCGCGGCATGGACTCGCTAACGAAGGCAAAACAAGTGATTGAAGAATTATATAATGTAGAGGTGAAAATTCTATCTAAAGATTTGAGCCTAGAAAATAGTGCCGAAGAAATTGCAGCTTACTGCATGGAGAATAAATTACCCGTGAGTTTTTTGGCAAACGTTGCCGGGCTAGGTGGCGCAGATGATTACCTTACATTACCTTTAGAAAAACTGCGGTACATGGTAAACCTAAATGTTGAAAGCGCCATGGCGCTAACGCTAACCATGCTACCCAACCTCGAAATGAACACGCCCGCGCACATTGTAAACGTGGCAAGCATGGCGGGCATGGCGCCTATACCCACCAAAAATATGTACTCCGCCACCAAATCGGCGGTAATGTATTTTAGCTATAATCTGCGCTACCAATTGAAGGAAAAAAATATTAGTGTGAGCTGTTTGTGCCCTGGGCCAGTTTACACCAAAGAGTCGATTAGAGAAACTACACATAAAAACTTAGGCAAAAATATTGGCGATTGGATGGCAGTGCCGCCACCAAAAGTGGGCGAAGTAACAGTATGCAAAACGCTAAAAGGACGCATGATAATTGTACCCGGCGGATTAGCAAAAACGTTTTCCATTTTTTTGCGCATGCTGCCGAAGCGATGGTCTGCCTCAATGTATAATGCTGTGGCTAGTGAAAACTAGATGGCTTTTTTGCTTTGGACATGTTGATTATTATTCACGACTACTGTAATCTTTTGTAGGATGTAATTTTTGTATTTCGCTTACGTAGATTGGCTTCAACTTCATTTTGAGTGTTATTCACATTTCTAATGGCATTATAATCCTATAGGCAAAAAAATCTGAGTTTATGATTTCTTACCGACAGTTTAAAAAAAAATTCAGATTTTCGGCAACATTCTCTGGCCAGCCATTTTGTAAGCATAAGCGTTTGGCTCACTCACCATTTCCATTGTTTTCATTTTTTCTTTTTCTAGTAGATTACTATTCATTTTTGTATCAATAAAAATAAATAAATTCCCTCTGTGCTAGTCAATTACAAAAACAATTTGAACCGAGTAAACATGATTATTAGAATAGCTCCATTCATATTATCCGAATTCTACAATGGATTTTGACACCGAAAAAAAATAGTTCTACAACGATAAAAATTAGGTTTTTTATAAAAAAAAT
>JBBSPP010000092.1:0-8420 GCA_038258625.1 Chitinophagales bacterium | reverse complement strand
TAAACAATAGTATAAAACATGCCGAGGCCACGCAAATTGAAATTTCAATTACTGGCCGCAAAGACGCCATTGTGTTACATTACGAAGATAACGGAAAGGGATTATCGAAAAGTAGTAAACGTGCAGGCTATGGATTGTCAAACATCCAAAACCATTTGCAGGCGCACGATGCCGAAAGCTTTACAGATTCTGCAGCAGGACAAGGCTATAATTTTACGGCTGAGTTTCCGGTGGATGTTTTAGTGGGGTAGTGTAGAAGTTATGACGTAAGCGCAAAACCTATTTGTTTCTCAAACAATGTGGATTACTCCCGAAAAAAATCCTTGCTAAGAAAAACCCTACTCCTTACATTTGCACCCGATTCGCCCAAAAAGCGACAACATTTTTTCACAGCTCAAGCCAATTTACGGTTTGGGATAAAAAAAAAATGCCTAAAGACAACTCCATTAAACATGTATTGATTATCGGCTCGGGCCCCATCGTTATTGGCCAAGCTTGTGAATTTGATTATTCTGGCACGCAAGCCTCGCGCTCCCTGCGCGAAGAAGGTGTAAAAGTAACTCTCATAAATAGCAACCCCGCAACTATAATGACCGACCCTATGATGGCCGACAAAGTGTATTTGTTGCCATTGGAGGTAGAAAGCATAGAGCAAATCCTTACCGAAAATCCAAACATTGACGCCGTATTGGCTACTATGGGCGGACAAACGGCCTTGAATCTGGCCAAAGAAGTAAACGAGCTAGGCATTTGGGAAAAACATAATGTGCGCCTAATAGGTGTGGATATTGACGCGATTGACAAAGCCGAAGACAGGGAAAAATTTCGTCAGTGGATGATAGA
Source organism: Chitinophagales bacterium (assembly GCA_038258625.1). GTDB lineage: Bacteria > Bacteroidota > Bacteroidia > Chitinophagales > Chitinophagaceae > JAGNRR01. Next base: position 7,577 of record JBBSPP010000092.1, on the reverse strand, counting down.
ATTGGGCTTTAATGTGGCGATTGCAAAAACCGCAAACTCATTTTTAGAAGGTAAAGAATTTGCGCAAGAAATTGGTTTCCCGTTAGTGATTCGCCCTAGCTATACGCTGGGTGGTACTGGTGGCGGTTTTGTATTAAACAAAGAAAAACTAGACGAAGCATTAAAAAATGGTTTGAACGCATCGCCAATTCATGAGGTATTGGTAGAGCAAGCGGTTTTGGGTTGGAAAGAGTTTGAACTAGAACTTTTGCGCGATAGCGCCGACAATGTGGTAATTATTTGTACGGTAGAAAATTTTGACCCAATGGGCGTGCATACGGGCGATAGTATTACGGTGGCTCCGGCCATGACGCTGAGCGATACGGCCTTCCAAAAAATGCGAAACATCTCTATAGAGATGATGCGTAAACTAGGAAATTTTGCTGGTGGTTGTAATATACAGTTTGCCATGAATCCCGAAACGGAAGAGCTGATTGTTATTGAAATAAATCCGCGTGTATCTCGTTCGTCGGCATTGGCTAGTAAAGCCACTGGGTACCCCATTGCAAAAATTGCTGCTAAGCTTGCTTTAGGTTTTCGCTTGGACGAATTAAAAAATCAAATTACAAAAACAACTTCGGCATTTTTTGAGCCAACGCTTGATTATGTAATTGTAAAAATTCCGCGTTGGAATTTTGATAAATTTAAAGGAGCAAACGATACCCTTGGCTTACAAATGAAAAGTGTAGGCGAGGTAATGGCCATTGGTCGTTCGTTTAATGAAGCCCTCCAAAAAGCTTGTCAGAGTTTAGAAAATAATGCAATTGGCTTAGGCTATTATGGTAAAAGTTTAATGAAGAGCGAAGACATACTTAACTATTTGGAAAAACCAAAGTGGGACCGAATTTTTAGAATAAAAGATGCTCTTATGGCAGGCATCAGTGTATCATCAATTTCGAAGGCGAGCCACGGGATCGACCCTTGGTTTTTAAATCAGATAAAAGCATTGTGCAAAATAGAAAAAGAAATTGCCGAGTATAAAGTTGATACCATTCCGGAAGAATTGATTTGGACGGCCAAAGAAAATGGTTTTGGCGACGAGCAAATGGTACGCATCATGAACCAACCCAAAATGGAAGATGCGTTTTATGCCCGCCGAAAAGAATTAGGCATCACCCGTGTGTTTAAAATGGTAGATACCTGTGCCGCCGAGTTTGAAAGTAGCACGCCTTATTTTTATTCGTCCTTCGAAAAACCAGCACAGAAAGTTTAAGATGCAGTTTGGGCGGATTGAAAATATTATTTTTAATAAAAATATGCATTCACAATTTGTGACCGCATGTTTGAATATTAATCCTATATCCCATCCTTTGATATCAAAAAAAATAAATAAATCTTTGAGGTCACAATTTGTGACCACAAAAAAGAAATCTATAAGGTCGCAAACTGCGTTCATAAAAAAACAGCTTATCACAATCTGTGATAACTTGAAGTCGCATTTTGCGACTTCAATATTTGGAGCTAGTTTTTTACCAAACTTGAAATCACAAATTGTGATTTCAAAGTATAAATCTTTGAGGTCGCAAACTGCGACCACAAGATTTGGTGCAAGCATTTCACCCAACTTGAAGTCACAAATTGTGACTTCAAGATTGAAAATGACCTTTCTAAGGTCACAATTTGTGACCTTAGACATTTCGAATTATAAACCCGTATTTTTATGCAAATAGAGAAAATACAAAATAGCATTTACGAAATTCGTGGTCAGAAAGTGATGCTAGATGAGGATTTAGCGGCAATGTATAATGTGGATACTCGAAGGTTAAATGAACAAGTAAAAAGAAATATAGTAAGGTTTCCCATTGATTTTATGTTTCAACTTACACAGGATAAATGGGAAAACTTGATGTCGCAAAATGCGACATCAAGTTGGGGAGGACGAAGAAAGCTACCAAATGTCTTCACCGAACACGGCGTAACCATGCTCGCCTCAGTGATAAAAAGCCCACAAGCCATAAAAATAAATATTGCCATCGTCCGTGCCTTTATATCGCTACGCGAAATGGCGAGTCATTATAAAGAGCTGGCCGAGAAAATTAGTAAACTCGAAAAATCTTCTATTACCGAAGCCGTGGAAGCACTAAAAGAAGAACTCTTAGAACGCATAGACGAACAAGATTCTCAACTAATAGAAATTTACAAAGTGCTAGATAAATTAATTGCAGAAAATAAAGAACCTAAATCACCAAAAAGAAATCCTATTGGTTTTAAAACAAAATAATATGATACAAAACGAAAGCATCGTCACAGACAAAAAGAAAATTATCGTACTAGGTTCGGGACCAAACAGAATTGGGCAGGGTATAGAATTTGACTATTGCTGTGTGCATGGTTTGCAAGCAATACAAGAGTGTGGCTACGAAGCCATTATGATAAATTGTAACCCCGAAACGGTGAGTACAGATTTTGATATGGCTGATAAATTATATTTTGAGCCAATATTCTGGGAGCACTTGTGGGAAATTATAGAGCACGAAAAACCTGAAGGTGTGATTGTGCAGCTTGGCGGACAAACGGCTTTGAAACTAGCAGAAAAGCTTACCGAAAAAGGTATCAAAATTATCGGAACTTCCTTCGAAAACTTTGACCTTGCCGAAGACCGTGGTCGTTTTTCTGATTTACTGAAGGAACTTGAAATTCCATACCCTGAGTATGGTACGGCCGTAGATGTAGAAGAAGCAATTGCGGTGGCAAAAAAAGTTGGCTTCCCAGTTTTGGTTCGTCCTTCTTATGTGTTGGGTGGGCAGCGAATGCGTATTGTTATCAATAACGAAGAGCTAGAATCTGCCGTTGTAAGTTTATTAAAACACTTACCCGATAATCAAATTTTGATTGACCACTTTTTAGATCGTTGTCAAGAAGCTGAGGTTGATGCAATCTTTGACGGTGACGATATTCATATCATGGGTGTGATGGAACATATTGAACCTGCGGGTATTCACTCGGGTGATAGTAATGCAGTGTTGCCAGCATTTAATCTTACGCCAATGATTGTTGCCACCATGGAACACTATGCCGAGAAAATTGCAAGAGCATTAAATATTCAAGGGCTCATAAATATTCAGTTTGCGATTAAAGACGGAAACGTTTATGTGATAGAAGCGAATCCACGTGCCTCGCGTACTACACCGTTTATTGCAAAAGCGTATGGCATACCGTACCTCAACATAGCCACCAAAGTAATGATGGGCGAAGCAAAATTAAAAGACTATACCTTCGAAAAAAACATGACGGGTTATGCAATTAAAGAACCTGTTTTCTCTTTTAATAAATTCCCGAATGTAAATAAAGAGCTAGGCCCCGAAATGAAAAGTACCGGAGAAGCCATTCGCTTTATAAAAGATTTGACAGATCCTTATTTTAGAAAGCTTTATAAGGAGCGGAGTATGAATTTGAGTAGATAATTTTTGAAAGGCGTGAATTTGATTTGCGCCTTTTTTTATTGTTCAGCGCGATAATGCCGCCAAGTTTTTGCGCTTCCACATCCCAGTAGTGCAAACTTGTGATAGGTTGCCTTAGACTGAAGCACTATAAAAATCCCATACTATCGATATCCAAAGCTAAATTGTAACTCGACTCCTTTGCACCATAAAACTGAATATAATCTAAAGCTCGTTGAAGTTTATCCTCTCCATTTCTAAAGAATTTCTTTATTTCTAAATTAATATTACCCTCAATTAAATAAGTGTGTTCAGAATTATTATACCTTGTTATTCTAAAAGGAGCTTTCAACAGAATGTGGTTTGCATAGTAATTTAGAAAATATACCCCAATTTTTCCTATTCTTTGATACGCCAAATAGAAATCGCGATTATCTAAAATCGATTTTTTAAAACTTATACTATCTATGTAAATGTCAAATATTTTGTCATCTTTTTTTATGCCCAATTTGATTAAATGCCCAATTGTATTTTCAATTGTCCAAAGACCAATATCTTCATTACAAATGAATTGATTCATTTCCTCTTCTTTAACATTTTTCCATAAAGGGTTAGTAACAATCAAACCCTGCTCTTTTTTTTCTTCCATACTATTGTCATTTAGCACTGAAAAATTATTCTTACTATGCCACTCTTCTGGAGGCATGCCGCTATCCTCAAAATTAATTATTTCATCGACAAAATCTACAGTGAATTTGATATTCTCCGAGATTCCCATTGATATTTCCCAAAAATTAAAAAATTTATTTCTTGCCTTTTCTCCTTCTTCTGAATTGCATATTATGGTATAATCTTCAATATTATTAGATGCATTCTTTGTCCAGTTATACGAGCCATTAAGTACAATTTTTTTATCAATAATCCCAAGTTTACTATGAAGGAAAGGCAAAATGTCATTTCCAACTGGAGCCACACTCCCATAAGTACGAAACTCAACATTAGCAAAGCGCTGCGAGAGTTCAGTAAATTTATCTTGACAAATTAAGTTCCATGGGGAATTTGAAAGTAATATTTTTATTGGGATCTGTTTAGAATTTAAAATTTGTTCTAAGGTAACTAGAATTTCTGTATCAGTAAACCAGGCTAACATCAACAAGATTTCTTCTTCAGAATTTCGCAATTGTTTCAAAATTGAATTTTTAATATTTTCTCCAACAAATTCCATTAATTAAAGTTACTGACTTTGAAATTTAAATATAACGGTTAAAGTGATGATATTTTGTCCCAAAGAATCTTGCTGATCTAGATATATATGCGCATCAATTGATAATTTGGTTTTTTACATTCTCTTATTTAAAAGCAAAATGTAATTCAATTAAAAAATTAAGGAAAAAAATTAATTTTATCAGGACTGAAAAAGTCGTATCTTATATTATAAGAAACACTGAAAAATATGAACAAAAATTTAGTAAATAGCCTTAATCCAGAACACATTGAATATTATATAAATGAAGCAAAATTATGGTTGCAAAAATCTAATGAAATTGAAATCGAAGTATTGATTCCTAAGCAAAGCAAGAATATTATTGAAAAAAATGGCAATATTGTAAAATATAATTTTGATTGTCGTTCTACGGTAATTACAAAATCCACTACTACAACCATTTAACCCGCTGTTATAGATGTTTCTACGCATCAGAGCCATCTGGAACGATTGATAAAGTGGATTTCCAAATCCACTTGCTGTTAAGCAGAATGTACAATCCACTTTATTACTTTTTCAATGCATCCTTTTCCTTGAAACGGCACTTTCAAACAAAATTCGTATTTTTACAAACGATGGATAATGCTGCTTTAATAAAAAAAATAGAAACGCTTCAAAAGAAGGGAGTTTATGTATTGTCTAAAGAAGACAAGAAATTATTAAAGAACTTGGATATTTTAAAGAAGCAAGCCGAGAGCAAAGCGAAAAAAACGAATAAAAAAAGTATTCCTTTTCACTCCTCATTGAGTTTGTAAAATATGGTGAGCAAGCCAGATTTTATAATTGTTGCTGGTCCCAATGGTGCAGGAAAATCTACTTATTGTGTAGATAATTCCAACTCCCTTTTACATGAATATGGAATCGGTAGTTTTGATTTAGACATTGAATTTGCCATGCTGTATGATTCTTTTTCAAACATCATGAACGAAGAACTGGAATTTAATTTATTAGAAAAAGCAAAAGATACTTTTGAAGCAGATGCGCACAATGCACTCCAAAATAAAACTAGTTTTTCTTTTCAAACCAATTTTGATAAAAGCTATACGGATAAATGGAGAAAACGTTTTGCTCAAGAAGGATTTAATACGCACTTGATATTTCTGTTAGTTCAAGATAAAGAAACCTGTTATGCTCGTGTAGATAAGCGAGTTTCGGAAGGAGGTCATTTTGTACCAAAAACAGAAATTTCGGAACGTTACGACAATGGTTTAAAAATTTTGAATAAGTATCATGAGTTATATGATACTGTAAAAATTATTGATACTACTGACCAAACAAATGTTTTGCTTTATAAGCGAAACTTCGGGGAAGTAAATTATATGCATAAAGATTATGCGGAGATTATAACACGGAACAATTTGGATAGTTTTGAGAAATAGGCTTGTCGCTCAAAAGACACAATAAGAGCGAAGACTAAACTTACATAAACTACTCCTACTTCAAAAAAGCATCCCCCTTAGTAGGCACGCTATTCCCCATTTTTTTTCCTTCGGGTGTTGACCAAGGAATACCATAAAACAATCCTTCATTAGGCTCGGGCTTTAAAGAATAATCTAGAGCGCTACCGCCTGCGGGAATATCCATATCTACCAAATAAGAACCCCATGCTAAATTTACATTCCCATTCTTTTGCTCTGGATGCTCTACAGGAAAGCCTATGCCATCTACGGTAAATTTAAAAGTGCGTACTGTTTCCATGCCGCTTCGCAATTCTATTTCCCAATCACCAGCCAGTTTTTCCATATTCGGATTGCCACTTTCGCCATCGGCTTTCCAATCAATGGGTAAATTTAACCAATACTGATAAAAGCCTAATCGATACAGCGGCTGTCCGCTTATTTGTGCTTTGGCTTGGTCGCCTCTTTGCGAAGCATCTTTCACCTGCCCTTTGTTGGTAAACGTTTGCGGCTTGCCATTTACTTTGCATCTGATGTACGGCACACCATCAAATTCTAACGCACTTTGATTTAATGCTACATTAAAATAAATATCAATATTGCCCTTGAGGGTTGTGCCCGAACTTATCTGATAATAACCCTCCCGCGCATAACCACTACCACGCCCAGGACGTAAGTATAATACTGCTACAGCACTTTCAGCATGGCGTTGTATATAAAAATCTGATACACTCGGCACACCACCCGGTCTGGTATTTTTGGCTTCTCGTACATCTATTTTATATGTGCGCAATAATTTTTCGGCATCGGTGTCACCATTGATTACATAAATTTTTACATTGTATTTGCCGGCTGTTTTAATCACGGTTTTATTATCAGCACAATTACCGCCCGTATTGGTTGACATCCAATTATCCTCCGGACTATTTTTAATTTCCCGTACCGGACTTTCTTCTTTCCGATGAATTTTTGCCTGACATTTATAGGTTGCCACAACGCTCTCACCTTTTAAAACTTCAATTTTAAAACCACTATTGTCAGGATAGGTACCAAACGCGCGTAGGTAAGAATTGAGTGTCCAACCAATGGCAATGTCGCCAGAGTATTTTTCGCTGCGCTCTTTTACAGGATCTGCCTCAAAAAATGTGTACCCATCATCCATCACACCCTGCCGATTTTGAGCTTTCCCTGATTGTGCGTTGGTTTGGATAGTGCTCATTAATAAAAGGGATACGAGTGTTAAAATTGTATATTTCATAATAGTGGATTCTTTATTAAAGACAAAGCTAAAAACTTTTCAGGAGCATTTTATCACTGAAAACAGTGAAATAATTTACGCACTGTTGTTGGTGATTTAGTGAATCGATGGCAACAAATTCTTAGTCAAAAAAAATTGTTGGTCAAAAGATGCAACAAGTGCCTCCGCCATTCTCACCAACAAAACCTAAATTTGCCTTCATGCGTGCACTATTTTTTATCGCTCTATTTATGGCAATT
>JBBSPP010000091.1:0-8422 GCA_038258625.1 Chitinophagales bacterium | reverse complement strand
TCCGGAAATTGTTTTACCGTATCCAACCGCATCACTTCCTTTGGGCCTTTAATTGTGCTTTTGTCCAAGCCCTCGGCATAGTTTACCATTTGCTCGCGGGCGGCTTTGTTTTGCCAAAAATATTGCGACAACGAAAGTGTATCGATGTTCATAATAAAGCACAGCAACACACTAATAATAAAAATTATAACGCGGGATTTTAGTCGATACACTTCCGTAACCGTATCCATATACCCGTTGTACCAATCTTTTATTTTTTGCTTAAAGCCTGCTACATGATAATTATCCGGCGTAAGCTCGGCTATGAGCAGCAGGAGTTTTTGCCGCAAAAAACCTTCGGGTAAACTAAGCGGTATGTGCTCTTTAATTTCTTCGATGGTGGCTAGGGGTAGCTTTTTATTTACTTGTTCCAATATGGCATCAGCAAAACTCTCGGGCGAAATATTGGCTGGCAAGTACCCATTACTTTTTAGGTTTTTAAAAATGCGCAACTTGTAAATATGTTTTGAATTATACAGCTGTTGCAGCAACGTACTTCCGTCATCGTCGGCATCATTTGCCAGTAATTTTTGCAACGAATTGCGTAGCAGTTTGCCCCGGCTGCTGACAATGAGCGCAATTATCTCGTTGATAAAAGATACAAGCGTACTGAGCAGAAAAAAAATAACGATGAGCGAAATGGCAACGTCGATAATGGTTGGAATCATGGTGGTTGGTTTTAATTGGTTCGGTTTGTTGGGCTAAATTTAGTGTAAGAGAAGGGGAATTGCAAGTGGGTAGGGGCATAATAATTGGGAGATAAAAAAACCGCTCACCAAAATGGCGAGCGGCAGGTTACTTCTTTTTCTTTTTTTGTTTTCACAAAAGAGTGATGGAATATCGCCCACCCTCAGTTTCATCCAAATTTTGCACTTTGAGGAAACGCTGGGCCAATGTGCCGAGCTGATCTACACTCACCACTAGCTCATCATTAGCCGGTACTTCTACCGAAGGTGTTCCAAGCGGGTCGTTGGCCTCGGTGCAAAGCGCAAACTTCAAGGGCGTTTCGCCTTGGTTGGTTAATCGTACTTGTTCGCCCTCTTCAAACGTATGGGTTACCGCTAGGCGGGTTTCGCCGCCGGGTATGTTGTGACTAAAAGTGGTTTGCTCGCGATTGCGAATAGTTTGTAGGTCAAAAAAAGCTGTGGCCTCTTCGGGCGTATTTTTATAATGAATAATAAGCGCGGCTAGGGTAGCAAAAAGCTCTACACACACTGCTTTGCGCGCAGCTTCTACAGCCGCACTTTCTGTTTTGGTGCTTCCTTTTGTACCTTTTTGAGTATCAAAACTTGTTTTTAAATTATTATAAAAAAGATTGACCAAGGTTTTGAGCGTTTCCAACTCGGGGTAATTAGCTAGCTTATCATTAAAGGTTTGCACGGCGGTAATGCGGTCTTCCTGACTGCCGCTTTGGAATGGCGAGCGCCCATTGGGGAACAAATCATTGAACTGTGGCGTGCCTTTGCGAAAAGATTGTTGGGTAAGGAACTCCCAATCGTCAATCCGATCTGCGGCCAGGGCAGCGAGGTTTTCGGTGAGGGTAATTGTTTGGCTTTTTTGCGTACCTATTTTGCCTTTCCAATCGGCATATTGTTGGCTAAAATTTCCCACGAAAGGCTGCAACGCATCGCGCAGGCCAACAAACGGCTCGGCACCTTCGGCGGCACTTGCATTGAGCACATTGAGGGTATAATCGCCTATCTTTTTACAGTCGCGGTAGCTATTTTCGGTTACCGTCAAAAAGGTGTTGTTTACATAAATCCATGGTCGCATCATATTATTATTTATTAAGTTTAAAATATTGGTTCAATAAATATTTATCCAAAAAACGTGCCATAACCAATTGACGCTTAAAAGATTAACATATATACCCTATTATAATTTATGCAAAAATGTCTTGCCACAGCTGCCATTTAAACTTGTTTGGTACTATAATCTTTTCCCAAACGTATCAAACAAGCTTGTTTGGTATTCTAATCTTTTTATGAACGTATTAAATAAGGTTGTTTGGTACTATAATCTTTTTATGAACTTATCAAACAAACTTGTTTGGTACTATAATCTTTTTCCTAACTTATTAAATAAGGTTGTTTGCTAGGGTAATGTTTTTATGAACGTATTAAATAAGGTTGTTTGGGGAGGTAATTTTTTTATTATTTTTTATATTAAAAACATTAATCTTATAAATCAAAAAACGATTAACCTTTTAAAACCCCGTAGGGGTAAAATCTTTATAGAAATATATCCATCTATCTAAATTTAGCACCATAGGTGCGTAACATTTTCGTGCCGCTAGGTTTCGCACCTACGGCGCTTTGCCTGCGTTGTATTATTTTTTCTACAAAGGTTTCGCCACGCTGTGGCCGTGGTAGTATATTTGAGGAACTATTGCGTGTGTAGCAAGGGTATATATTAATATAACAAGATTATTAAATAAAAAAATTAAACCCTATAAAAAAAATGCCAGAACCGTCTCCTACAAATAATGATTACCTAGACCAATTTTATTCATTACTGCTAAAATTCTTAACGAAAAATGGACTAGAGAAATATACTGATGGATATAGTGAAGATGAAATTGACCAATGTCAAATTCAGTATTCAATAGAATTTCCTAAGGCATACAAATTATTCCTCCAACTAATGGCAAAATCAGAGTTGAAGATATTTGACTGTAGCGACTTTACATTTTCGGGTTTATCAGAGGCTCAAGAAGTATCGCAGGAGCTGCTTGAGCAAGATAATTATTCCCTCGGAGAAAATATATTTGCCTTTAGTCAATGGCAGGGTTATAATTTCAACTACTTCGATTTAAAATCTGAAAACCCCAATGTCGGATTATACATTGAAGCTGGTTGCGCCCATGAAAATGCACCTCCAGAAATTTATCATTATGGCCCATTTACAAATTGGCTTTGCAATAAAGTTGAAATTAGCCTCGGATTAAGAAATCAATTAGAGGGACTAAAAATAGAAAACCTTCTTACAGATTTAAAAGCAATTGAAAAGGTTGGTAGTTTAACAAATACCTAAAATCAATGTATAGGTTTGGTTACAAACTCATCCTTATATTTTTTTTCTAATCGGTAAAAAGCCTAATCAAAGAGGCAAAAGACCAACCTAGCCGTGATTGTAACGGAAATCCTTTTGCGCCTTAGCGCAAAAGATTGGAGTGAAAAGCCACCACTAAAGGGTGGCAAGCTGCGGGGCCAAAGTTCAATCAATGAGCCAAAGTTTAATGCTCCAACTTCTTCCACCTCCGACAAATAAACCTCCTAAACCCACTAACTCCCCTAGCGCGAGAATGAGGCGTAAGCCTTAGCGCAGGCTTCTCGTGCGGAATGTATTACCTTCGCCCCCATGCCTACAAACTACACACAAGTAGCCAAAACACTTTTTGGTTTTGAAGATATACTAGCCAATGAGCTCCTTAATTTGGGCGCGCTCAATGTAAAAAAAGAAACCCGCGCCGTAAGCTACGAGGGCGATAATGGCATGTTGTACAAAGCCAATCTTGCCTGCCGCACCGCTATCAAAATCCTTAAGCCCATCAAGAGTTTTACCAGCCGCCACGAAGATCGTTTCTATAAAAGTATCCAGAAAATAGATTGGACAGCGTACCTCGATAATAGCAAAACCTTTGCCATTGATGCTACGGTAAATTCTGATTATTTCAACCATAGCAAATACATTGCGCTAAAGGCAAAAGACGCCATCGTAGATAAATTTAGAGACGCCACCGGCGATCGCCCCAATGTAGATACCAACGACCCAGACCTGCGCATCAACATTCACATACAGCAAGATAAAGTAACCGTGAGCCTAGATAGTAGCGGCCACAGCCTACACCGCCGTGGCTACCGGCAGCACGTGGGCAGCGCGCCCATTAATGAAGTGCTGGCCGCAGGCTTGCTTATAAAAAGTGGGTGGCGCGGGCAGTGCGACTTCCTCGATCCTATGACGGGCAGTGCCACTATTCCTATAGAGGCCGCCATGATTGCCTGTAATATTCCGGCCAATATCAATCGTGATTTTTTTACATTCAAAAAATGGGCCGATTGGGACGAAGCGCTGTTTGATAAAATAAAAGAATCGCTTTTATCAAAAACCCGAGAGTGTGAATTTAGCATTCGCGGTTTTGAAATCAACCCCAAACTAGCCGACCTAGCCAAAGAAAATATAGAAGCCGCCGCTTTGGAAGATTTTGTGAAAATTGCAAAGCAAGATTTTTTCAAAAGCGAAAAGCATGTGGATACGCCGCTGCACATTTTTTTTAATCCACCCTACGACGAGCGCATCGAGCTTGAAGAAACGGAGGAATTTTATATGAACATTGGCAATACCCTGAAGCAACAATATTCTAATACAAATGCTTGGCTCATCACTGCCAACCTTGATGCGTTAAAGTCTGTAGGCTTGCGAACTTCTAAGCGCATTCCTTGTTATAACGGTGCGTTGGAGGCGCGACTGGTGTTGTATGAAATGTATGCTGGCACTAGGAAGAATAAATCAGAGGGAGAATGAAAGGGAATTTAATAATAAAGAAAACCCAATTTATCCCCTCCCCTATGCCCTTTTGCCTTTATTTTTGCCCTTCAATTTTAGAGTCCCAAAAGCAATATGTTTTTAGAAATTACAGGTAGTTTTATCTTAGAAAAAGTGATTTTGATTTCGGTCATCCTTGGTGGAAGTTTGGGCGTGGCTATGTACCTTACTTGGGCTGAGCGTAAGGTGGCGGCTATTATGCAGGATCGGCTTGGACCAAATCGTGCGGGCCCTTTTGGCTTGTTCCAACCTTTGGCTGATGGTCTAAAACTTTTTATGAAAGAGGAAATTATTCCTACATTCTCTAATAAATTTTTATTTGTTCTTGGGCCATCGTTGGCCATGCTTACGGCACTTATGACGAGTGCCATTATTCCTTGGGGGCCAACGTACGAAGGCTTTGTAATGCAGGTGGCGGATATTAATATTGGCATGCTCTTTATTTTTGGCGTGCTGAGCGTAGGCGTTTATGGCATTATGCTGGGCGCTTGGGCTAGTAATAATAAATATTCTTTGCTTAGCGGCATCCGCGCAGCGGCGCAGGCCGTGTCTTATGAATTGGCGTTGGGGCTTTCGCTTATCGCGCTCATCATGCTCACGGGCACTATGAGCATCAGCGAAATGGTGGAGCAGCAGCAAGGATTTTTTCATTGGAATGTTTGGAAACAACCACTTGGATTTATCATCTTTTTAGTATGCTCTTTTGCCGAGCTCAACCGCGCCCCTTTTGATATGGCAGAGTGTGAAAGCGAATTGATTGGCGGATACCATACCGAGTTTAGCAGTATGAAATTGGGCTTCTTTTTGTTTGCCGAGTACATTAATTTATTCATTACTTCGGTAATCATTAGCAGTTTGTATTTTGGTGGCTACGATTTTCCTGGTATGGAATGGGTGACTGCTAACTGGGGCGCACTGGCTGTTTCAATAATGGGTGTTGGAGCACTAATTACAAAAGCTATTTTATTCGTTCTCTTTTTTATGGCTATCCGTTGGACGCTCCCTCGTTTCCGTTATGACCAATTAATGAACCTAGGTTGGAAAAAACTAATTCCATTAGCACTTTTTAATATGATTATTACTGGTGCCGTTATACTTGCTTGGCCAGCTATTTCTGCTTGGTTTAGCTCTTTATTCTAAAAAAAAATTATGAGTTATACAAACTTATCAAACAAAGCAAAAGCCGTTGACCGTAAGCCCATCACGTTTATGGAATCGTTGTACATCCCCAACATTCTGAAAGGAATGAAGGTGACGCTTTCGCATGTTTTTACAAAAAATCCGACTATCCGTTACCCTGAACAGCAGCGCGAATTTTCGCCAACGTTCAGAGGATTGCACATTTTAAACCGTGATGAAGAGGGCCGCGAGCGTTGCACAGCTTGCGGTTTGTGCGCACTTGCATGCCCTGCCGAAGCCATTACTATGGAAGGTGCCGAACGAGAAATAGGTGAAGAACATTTGTACCGTGAAGAAAAATACGCGGCAGAATATGAAATAAATATGTTGCGATGCATCTTTTGTGGCCTCTGCGAAGAGGCTTGCCCCAAAGATGCAATTTATCTTACCCAAACTTTTACGCCAGCTAGTTTTAGCCGCAAAGATTTTATTTATGATAAGGAAGATTTACTAATTCCTCATCCAAAAAATCCTCAACCTCAAAACGCCGAAAAAGATATTATTGATGAAGAAGCCACACCCCAAAAAGGTAAAATTGCAATAAAAAAAGAATCTTCTAATACAGAAACCAACGCCTAATGAATAATCTAGATTTAATCATATTTATTGCTCTGAGCGCGCTTACGTTGATAAGCGCCATTGGCGTTGTCATCACCCGCAATCCCATCACGAGTGTGTTGCTTTTGATACTTACTTTTTTCTGTATTTCTGGTCATTATCTTTTAATGAATGCACAGTTTTTGGCTATTGTAAATATTATAGTTTATGCGGGTGCCATCATGGTTTTATTCCTGTTTGTAATTATGCTTATGAATTTGAATAGCGATACCGAGCCGCAAAAAAGTACCCTCGTGCAGTTTGCCGGGGTTATTTCTGGGGGTTGTTTGTTATTGGTCATTCTGATGGCGTTTCAAAAAGCAGGTATCGAATTGGCTCAAACAAATACCACCGTTTCTGATATCGGATTGATAAAAGTATTGGGTAAAAAACTATTTACCGATTTTGTTTTTCCTTTTGAAATTAGCAGCGTGTTATTCTTGAGTGCTATGATTGGTACGATTGTGCTCGGCAAAAAGGATGATGAAATGGCTACAGTTGCGGAGGAGAACTAGTTTCAAAACCTTTAGTTTTTACTTCTTGCCCAAAAAATTTCTTGCCTGACTATAATCCAAATAGTATATAAAGCGCACCGAAATTTCAAAAGCCTTGGGCTTTTCGATTACTCGATAAACATTATAGCCAAAAGAATTTCCTAATTCATTGTTCAAAATATAAGCGTCATTTAAGTATTGCTTATAGCTTAATACCATTCTACTACCCGGTGCGTATATCCAATTCAGGAATACATCAATATTTTGCAAATTGTAATTTTCGTCATAATTACTCGCAGGGAAAGTTGTAAAATTATTGCCCTCCCAATCACCATTTGCCAAGGTGGTGTGCAGGGATTTATTATTAATCTTGGAGTTATAATGTCTAAATCTCCCTGTCAGGTTTAGGAGTGACGAAAAATTATAGCTCAAATTTATTTGCGCCACCTGCTCCTCAATATTTCGGAATGCTATTATCGGTCTTTCAATAGTAGATTCGTAAAAAGCGTAGCCAAGGTTGCTTTCATTATTTTTGTAGTTGTAGGTTGTACTAATTTCCAATCTGTCGTTGAAGCGATAGCGAATCGTATTATTAAAATTATAAAAGTCTGGGTTTGGCGCAATCGTTGCCCTACCAAATCCATAATCCCAAGCCCAGAATAATTTTCGCCTACTATCAGTGCTTCCATATGTGTTGGCAAATAAATACGGAAACTCTTTTATCCGTTCACCCCAAGCTGAAAGTTGATAAAAATTTACAGGGGTATAAGGTGTATTTTCTATTGTTATAGAAATATCCCAAAAGTTTTTTAGCAACATAAAATAGGTAGCACTCAGCTCCCAATTTCTAAATGCATAAGGCTGCGCATTATAACTTGCCGTTGAGTTCAAATAAATATTATAAAGCTGTAAATGTTTTGCCTTTGGTTTATTTTCAAAATAGCGAAACTGCGAATACGAATACAAATCGTTACGATCAAATTGTAACCCCAAATCAGTTTGGTCGTAGCGTGGCGATAAATATCTCAGTTGTTGTGACAGTCTAATTTTTCCACTTATTTTATCAAACTGCCCAATCCACTTTGTACCTGTAAGCCTATCGGTATTTGTACTTGTGGCATGATTAAATTTGTAGGAATAATTATTTTCTTTATCAAAAAGTTTTACCTCAAGCGCACTGACATTTGCATCGCGCGCAATACTACTACGCGCAACATTGGTGTTTGTAAAATTTATGTAAGACTGTCCTTTCAAACCTTGGTCGAGCACAAAAACCGAATAGTTGGTCAGCGGTTCAGTATTTTCTGTAACGGTTTCTTCAGTTTGCTTATTCGTAATTTCAGCATTCACAGGAGCGGCCAAGGCGTTAAATAATCCAATACCCAGTTTTTTTTGCGTCCGCCCCGATATTTTAAACGAATTATAAAGCGGTGTCACATTAGGGTTTTGTACTATTTCATATACCGAAGCATCACCATATTTACTATTTACCGTATTATAGCGTCCAGGTGTTTTTCCTATCCGCCTACTATAAAATAATCCTTGCTTATTAAATAGCTCTACGCCTT
>JBBSPP010000090.1:0-8442 GCA_038258625.1 Chitinophagales bacterium | reverse complement strand
TGCAAACAATTAAAAGTTGACGGCATAGTTTTTGGAGTATTGACAAAAGAAGGAAATGTAAACTTAGAGGTCTGTGCAGATTTATTGGAAACATGGGGCAGCAATAAAGCCACTTTTCATAGAGCGTTGGACAGAACGATTGATATAGAAAAATCGCTAGAGGACATTATCAACTTAGGTTTTGAAAGAGTACTGACAAGCGGGGGTCATAAAAATGTAAGCGAAGGGAAAGATGTAATTAAAAGTTTGCAACAAAAATTTGGCGAACAAATTATTATTATGCCCGGTGCGGGGGTTACTCCACAAAATGCAAAAAAGATTTCAGAATTTTGCGGTACAAAAGAAATTCATGCTACTTGTAAAATTGATTATGCGCAGGATGTAGCAAGTAATGAAAATTTTACTGATGGATTTTCTGTGAGTGGTAGGAATATAATTGAGCGTTTGGTTTGCAGTTTTCAGAACATAACTGAATGAGAATAATTAAAAACATTTTGCCCTTTTTAGCAATAATCATATTGCTCTTTTCGTGCTCCCAAGGCAATACAGTAAATGATGAAAATAAGGTTCGTAATAAAATTCACAGCGGCAAAAAGTCTTTAAATAGTGGCGATTCTGTTGCGGCTGTGGGTGAGTTGA
Source organism: Chitinophagales bacterium (assembly GCA_038258625.1). GTDB lineage: Bacteria > Bacteroidota > Bacteroidia > Chitinophagales > Chitinophagaceae > JAGNRR01. The sequence goes on along the minus strand of JBBSPP010000090.1, from coordinate 7,803 downwards.
TTAAATTCTTAGGAGGTGATAAAATTCATTTTGCCAAATTTAAAATTATCAAGGTTTTGTTTGGTACTCTTAATCGAAACGACACAGTCTCAATCGGTTATTATTTTTATAAAGAACCCGACATTACGTTAACTCACGCATTGTTGAATGTGAAAAAATATGAGAGAGAATGTGCCATCGACAATTATTATATATGTCCCAATTATGATGGAGAACTGGGAATTCAAAAAATAAATAAGGACTCAATAGATTAAATGCCCTTAGTCTCTTAGCGAAATATTGTATTTGTGTAGCATATTCCAAGTACTGATATCTCCCATAAAAACTGAATACAACCCCTGCTCTTCCTGCGGTGGGTCCGCGCTGTAGGGCATGCCTTTTTGCATAAAACCTTTCGGATTAAAGTTTGATGGCAGGCCAGCAAAGCCCCAAAAGTTGTAACCGCTTACGCCATTTTCTTTGCCCGTTTTAAAAACGTATTCATAATATTTATTTCTATTGTTCACTGAAGAATTTGGTGAAAAAGAATTGCCGTCGCGGTGCAAACCAAACTCTTCTATCACTAAAGGTTTGTTGAATTGCTTGGCTAGACGTGCGTGTTGCACAATATAATTTTTTGTTTTTTGTAAAGTAGAATCGGCTACAGAAGCATTGGGTTCTCCATTATACCATTGCCACGTTTTGGGCCAAAGATGTAGCGTAGCATAATCAATATTTTTATTGCTATGAATTGCAGTATAAATTTCCTCATTATAAAAAGTGCTGATGACGCCTTCGGTGCCAATGGTAACCAAATGATTTTCATCTAGCGATTTTATAAAGGCAGCAGTTTCGCTTACCCAATTTTTATAAGTATTAATGGCTGCGCTATCCATCGGGCGTGGCTCGTTGGCAAGTTCCCAACTCATAATAGTTTGGTCTTCGCTATACTTTTTTCCGTTGATGGTGTTTGTGCGTGTAATGATTTTTTCTATCCAACTTTTATTCCAAACCTTGCAAGAATCGCAATTATAAAACTGCGAAATGTATTTGCTATAATCGGCCCAATCCCAAGCTCCGGTTTTTGGCAAAGGCGCTTTTCCTTTCCCTGCCCACTCCAAATATTGCCCAAAGCCACCGCTCCATTCCCAATTATTATTTAGCACAAAAACAATTTTCATATTTCTTTGAGCAGCTTCTACTAAAAAATAATCGAAGCCTTTTAAAAGCTCTTCATTGTACTGCCTTGGATGCTTTTGTAGGCTTGGATAAATTCTGTACGGATACGTACTATCTCCTTCACCGCAAGTAAAAACTCGTAAGTTGGTGATGTTTTGTTTTTCTAAAAAATCTAATTCTGTTACTAATCGAGCTTTGTCGGAAGCTCCTACATAACCGCCATACCAATAGTTGCAGCCAATGTAATTGTATGTTGAATCATCAAACTGAAACTGATTTCCTTTTACTTGTACAAACGAATTTATATTAAAAGAAGTAAGGGTAAATATGATTGAAATTAAAAAAATATATTGCGCAAACTGCTTCATTAGATAAAGTAAAAGTAGCAAGTGTATCTTTATGCTCTAATAATAGTTTTATGAAATTCGGTCAAGTAGAGAACCCAGGCGATCATGATTTGTCGCTGCCTAAAGATGGAAAAATAACCAAGGAGGTTTTAAATAAAAAAGGACAACAGGTGAAAAATATATCAGTCGGTTGTGCGAAATGGAATCGTGCCGATTTGAAAGGGTTTTATCCGCGCGGCACAAAAGATGAGTTGGCGTATTATGCTACGCAGTTTAATTCTATTGAGTTGAACGCAACTTTTTACCGAATTTTTGATAAAAGTGTCGTGGAAGGATGGTATAACAAAACGCCAGCAGATTTTAAATTCTATCCAAAAATCCCGCAGTCTATTAGTCAGTTTAAACGGCTAAAAAACTGCGATGATGAGGTAGCGATGTATTTAGATTCTATTGCGCAGTTGCGCGAAAAATTAGGAATGGTTTTTTTACAAATGCATCCGTTCTTTTCTTATAAAGATTTTGACGCCTTGCAAAAGTTTGTGGAGCAATGGCCCAAGGGAATTCCGCTGGCGGTAGAGGTGCGCCATAAAGAATGGTATGAGGACGAAGCTATAAATAATGAATTGTGTGCATTGCTTAAAGGAAACGATATTACGCACATTATAACCGATACCGCAGGCCGCCGAGATTTGGTACACATGCAACTCACCACGCCCAAAACATTTGTCCGCTATACAGGCGCCAACCACGAAAGCGATTATACGCGTTTGGATGATTGGATTACACGGATAAAAAAATGGTCAGACGCGGGATTGGAAGAATTGAATTTTTTCGTACATCAAAATGTAGAGAAAGAATCGCCCTTGCTCTCTGCCTATTTTATAAATAAACTAAATGACACCTTCGGATTATCTATGCACGTTCCTGAAACCTTGTAATAGATTTGTTTACTTTTGCCGTTCTAAAAAAACTATTTTATGAATGAAAAGCTAGTAAAACGAATTGCCGCCGAAGTTGAGGAAATTAGAGAAGCAGGTCTATATAAAAACGAACGTGTAATATCTACCGAGCAGGGCGCAGTAATTACTGCCAACGGCAAAGAAGTGTTGAATTTTTGCGCCAATAATTATTTAGGATTATCTAGCCATCCAAAAGTAATCGAGGCGGCGCACAAAGCGATTGATAGTCACGGTTATGGAATGAGTTCGGTACGTTTTATTTGTGGTACGCAGGATATTCATAAAGAATTGGAAAAAAAGTTGTCTGAATTTTTAGGCACAGAAGATACCATTTTATATGCCGCAGCCTTTGATGCCAACGGTGGTGTTTTTGAACCGTTGTTAGAAAAAGAGGATGCGATAATTTCGGATTCCTTAAATCATGCTTCCATTATTGACGGCGTTCGTTTGTGTAAAGCAGAGCGTCATCGCTACGAGCATAATGATATGGCCGACCTCGAAGAAAAACTGAAAGCCACACAACATTGCCGCAGCCGTATGATTGCCACCGATTCTGTTTTTAGTATGGACGGAACGATTGCGCAGCTTGATAAAATTTGCGAACTAGCCGAGAAGTATGATGCCATAGTCATGATAGATGAATGTCACTCAAGCGGTTTCATGGGCAAGACGGGCAGAGGTGTGCATGAGCATTGTGGAGTGATAGATAAAATAGATATTATCACAGGCACATTAGGAAAAGCATTGGGTGGTGCAAGCGGTGGTTTTACATCGGGCCGTAAAGAAGTGATCGATATGCTTCGTCAAAAAAGCCGTCCGTATTTATTTAGTAATACGGTTGCGCCTGCTATTGTGGGTGCTTCTATAGCTGTGCTTGATATGATTACTCAGTCAACTGAACTACGCGATAAACTAGAAGAAAACACAAAATATTTTAGAGGCGCTATGGAAGCAGCTGGTTTTGAATTAAAACCTGGCTCGCACCCAATTGTGCCCGTAATGTTATACGATGCTGTGCTAGCGCAAAAAATGAGTGAGGCATTATTGGAAGAAGGAATTTATGTAGTTGGATTTTTCTACCCTGTAGTAGCAAAAGGCAATGCGCGGATTCGCGTACAGGTTAGTGCGGCGCATTCGCAGGAACAACTTGAAAAAGCGGTTGCAGCTTTTATTAAAATAGGGAAAGAGCTTGGGGTTATTATGTAAAGAATAATTTTAATTCTCTTGGTTTATTGGTGGTGGGGGATATATTTTATTACTAAATAATACCTGCCCTAATTTAAAATAGCAAACCCAATACCGCAATGCAAGCACTGCTTGCTATCGCAATAATTTTTTTTCAATTCGAGAATGGCTTGGCTGTCTTTGGCGTTTTTTATACTAAAACCGACGGACACCATTTCTTGCGTAATGTTATTTTTTTCGGGCTTTAATTCTTCTAGCCAGCGCATGGCTTTGTTGCAATAAGAGGGTTCGCCTTTTTCTTTGCCATAAATAAATATGGTGGGGATGATGGTATTGATAATTAATAGTTCGATAAACGAACGACCTAGTTTTTTTTCGCTGCAGGCCTCGCTGGCCGTACCAAACCGGTAATGCGTTTGCCAATATTCACTTGGTGTAACATCGAGTAGAGTAACCAATTTTTTTAATTCTGAGGTCTCTAAAATTTTTGAAAATAAATGTTTGGACTGATAGAGTAACTGTGCAAACTGTGCCAAGCGTATGGTAGGAAAATTGGCAGGGCGCAAGCGCAAAAAACTAATATGGTGCAACGGATTATTGCTTAGTCCGTATAGTTTTTGAAAAAAGGCATATTCTTTTTTTAGTGCTATAAAATAATTGTCTGCCGCAACATCTTGTGTCAAAAAACCGGCTTGCCCAAACAGCAATGCTTCAATTTGTAACAGATTATTTTGATGCTTGGCAAAAAGTTTGAGCGGTGTGGTGCTGGCTATTTTTTCAAATGGTTCTTGGTTTATTTTTAGGCCAAAGCTGCGTGCCATCAATATATAAAAAACATCTTCCCAATGGTTGTTTGTTTTTTGTAATATTGTATTTACCTCAGCGGTTTTTCTTTCCAGGCGTTCTATAAGTACACGCTCCAGCATGTGTGTTTTGCGCAGTTGACTTACATCTTTGAGGTGTGCTTGGCAGGGTATTTTTTTATCAATCCGCATCAGTTCTTCGTAGCGATTGAGCAAGCTGGGGCGAATGTGATTTTTTATTTCGAGGGTGGGAAAGTTGAGTTGTAACGACATATCATTTTCATATACTACGTGCAGTATCAGTTTTTCGTATGCGGCATTATTGCCGTGTTTATGTTTTATCCAATCGCTTGATTTCAGGTGCAATTCTATATTCCCGGCCCACATTGTTTCGCCTACTTTTATTTTTGCATTCAAAAAATCAGGCCCAGCATTAGTATTTAGTGTACCAGCTTTTATAATTTGGATAGGCGCGCCATCGCTCGTTTTTAGCTCGTCGCGTTTTTCTAAAAAGCCAAACTGCCAGATGAATTGTAATAGGTCTTCGGAGAACACGGAGGGAAATTACGAATGATTCAATTACGAATTACGACAATGGGTTGGAAAGATTTGGGACAAATCTAAATTGATAGGTGAGAACTTTTCAAGATTGTACATGTTTACAATTGCATTTATTAATCAGGTGAAACATTGTACATTCAACAGTGAAAGGAACAGCCACCCAACCCCATAATTTCACCATTAATAAAAACCGAAAATCCAAACTCAATAATCGGTTTTACTTTTAGCAACAATTAAAAACTATACACTATGATGATTACCACAACCGATTTTATACCAAACAAAACTATAGCCGAAATACTAGGCGTAGCAAGGGGCAGCACGGTACGCGCGCGCAATATTGGGCGCGATATTTTTGCCGGGCTAAAAAATATCGTAGGCGGCGAAATAAGCGAATACACTAAGCTACAAGCCGAAAGCCGGGAGCAGGCCATGCAACGAATGGTTGATGATGCTAAAGCCCATGGCGCCGATGCGGTTATTAATGTGCGCCTCACTACAAGCATGGTAATGCAAGGCTGCTCAGAAATTTTGGCCTATGGCACAGCCGTAAGATTAGCATAATGGGCATTATTGCAGTAGCTATTATTGCGGTGGAGGTACTTGTAATTTTGGGGGTAATTGGTCTGCTTATTTACTTCATTATAAAACGCAGGGAAGACAGAAAGAATGAAAATTTTGAGCGACGCGATAATTAATTTTCTCACAGCCCCTTTCTGATTTTTATTCAGTTGAAGGTTTTGAAGTCGCTGTGTTTTGAGCTTGCAATTTTTGAATGGGCAGGCTGGTAACCCGCGTAATTTCTCTACCGCGAGCAATGCTCAACACAATGCTATCAACACCCGCTTTGTACGGTATGGCATACATAAAACCAGTTGTTGCAAATTTTAAATTTTCTTTGCTCACCACAAAGCTAGGCACCTCCAAAAAATTGGGTTCGTGGTAACTCACTCCGTTCTGGGCATATACGTAACATCCGTTTTTATTAAGTGCATTAGCATCATCATCAATGCCCCCCCAGCCTTTTATTATAAAATGTTTTTTGAAAATAAATGCAGTATCAATTTGAAATGAAACACTTGCCGCACTCTCCGAAAAATTCACATCCACCACCTGCGCAAGTGCCGGATTGGCGATGGAGGTAACCACTATATTGGGTGGCAACATTAGTTTTTTGTTCAACACTTTTTTGTAAACGCCTTCAATATAATCATCATAAAAAATATTATTATTCATTAAAAAAAACTGGCTTTTGATAAGCGATTGGCGGCGCACCGTGCGCTCAAGCCCAATGTAATTACTAGCGGCAAAAAATAAAATGGTCAGCGGCAACACGAGGTAGAGCGCGTATTTGCGTATAGGTTCTTTACTAGTTTCGAAAAAAGCAATGACAATCAAACAAAACAAAATAGAGCCATACACCCGAAAACGCGACGGCGCAATATTGTACAAATCGATAGCATCACGCTGCGTAGACACAGCAAATGCCGTAATGAAAATTAAAATAAACAAACTATACAAGGCGGGGCTAACCTTATAATACTGCTTGGCAAAAGTTAGATACACAAAATACAAAACGGCCAATACCCCCACAGCCACCGCTACAAAAACATAGGAAGGATGAAATACATTGGAACCCATGAATGCAAAAAATTTAGCAATTACGGTGCCTATGTTTTGTTTCATCACTTTGGCTACAATACCATCGCCGCCGCCATTGCTGCTGAGTACAAAAATGGTTATAAAAATAACTAAGCTGCCCAATGCTTTCCACCACTCTTTGCGCATAAGAAAAGTAGCGGACAGGCAAAAGAAAACAAACATACCATTGCCATTGGCCAAGGTGGCAATAATGCCAAATATGCCTGCGAGCAATAAATTTTTAGTGCCTTTTTTTACTGCAAAAAACATACACAGCATCATAAATAAAAAGATCATGATATTTGATACGGCCGTCATAGCCCAGGTAACATTACTCCACCCTTGCAAATGAAAAAGCAGGAACGGAATGGGTAGTAAATAAAAGTATCGGTCGCGCCAAAGGGTGGATGATTTGAGCATTACAAAAAAGAAACCTATAAATGATAAATTACCTATCAAGACAAATAAGCGAAAATCTATATGCCCAAAAAGCTGCAAGGAAAGCCACGTTACCATGCGCACAAACAAAATACGATGCTCGCCATAGGCTGCGAAATAACTTGTCCAGGTACTATTATTTATATCGGAGGCAAACTCCAAGATGGTATGATAATCATCATTGTAGGGCGCATTGAGCGTATGCCGCAGCGTGAGGTATAAAAAAATTACAATGGGCGCAAAAAATAGTACGATGCGACCAACGAGCCAATAGTTTTTGCGCTGTTTCATAGTTTACTCTTTTATAGTAAGTCGCCTTCCTCAGTAGTGCCAAGGTTTTCTTCGTCTTTTTTTAGTTCATTGCGTATGGCCAAAAAGCTAAGTCCGATAATTAATATAATAATTAAATAGCCTGCCGCAGGCATCGTCCATTTGTATTTGGTCCATACTTCAGGCTTAAATTCAAATTTTATTTTGTGATTTCCTTTGGGTATAAATAAACCGCGTAGCAAATAATTTGTTTTTATAATTGGCGTTTCTACATTATCTATATAAGCTTTCCACCCTGCCGGATAATACACGTCGCTAAATACTGCATAGCCATCCGCATTGTTGGCAGTTTCAAAATACAGATGATTTAAACTATACTCAGTTAGGCTAACCCGCGCCGAAGAGTCTTTGGCAAATGCAGTGGGCAATTTATATTCGGAT
>JBBSPP010000089.1:0-8444 GCA_038258625.1 Chitinophagales bacterium | reverse complement strand
TTGGGCTTAGACCACAAGTGGTGTACGTTATCGCACCTGCGCCGGCTGGTAAATCATTAGCCGTAGCGCAAATTGGATTCGTAGGACAGGTGGGGCACGTGGCTGTTACGGTTACTGTATCGGGCGGTATTGGGCCAGGCACTAAAATGTGAATCGTTGCTCGCGCACAAGCTACTGGCGTACCATTATCACAAGTGGTGTATGGATATTCTACTGGACCTATAAAACCATTCACTGGCGTGAACGTAAAGTTCCCCGCCGCATCCAAAACCAACGTTCCTTTACCCGTAATCGTGGTTGTTTGAGGCGTGATGGTTTGGGTGTTTCCTTCTGGATCGTTGTCGTTGGTTTTTGCATTGCCGCTAACAGGAGTATTAAATAATGTTATTTTATAATCATCAGCCGCCACCGTACTATTCGGAGCATAGGTTGGCAAAATATCAATTATTTGAAAAGCCGTTGTACATTTTGGTGGTGATTGATTATCACACACGCGGTATTCTAATGTATCAACGCCTATAAAACCTGGGTTAGGTGTATAAGTAGTTGCACCGGTGGTAAGATTTACAGTAATCGTTCCATTATTGGGGCTATCAATTACCGTAACCGTACCTGGGACTAAAGAATAACCAACATTACCTGGCTGATCATTAGCCAACGTGGCCAATGTTACAGGCGTATTTACTTTGGTGCTAGCAATATCTACATTAGCTACTGGTGCATTATTTAAAATTGCAGAATCCAAAACTGTGATGGTCAACTGTTCGATAATACAGTTTGGCACTACCACACCGGGCAGACAAACGGGTACTAAAAATTTGAATACACCCGGCACTGGACTAGTAAATGTATAAGTTCCATTCGGATTTACTGTTGGCACGCTAGAACCCGGATTCCCCGGCACTGCTGTTGCTACGCCATAAGTTGTGCCCGTTGGTAGGTTTTCATCGTTAGTGCTTGTATTACCAGTTACGGGAATGTTTACGTAGGTCGCATTAAAATCGGGGTCTGTCTGTATGGGTGGCGCTACTAATATATGCAAAGTGGCCAAGGCACAAGCCACTGGCGCACCATTATCGCACGTGGTATAAGGATATTCTACTGGGCCATAAAAACCTGGTACTGGCGTAAATGTATAAGCACCTGTTGCCGAAATAGTGACCGTTCCTTTTCCAGCAATGGTCGTGGTTTGCGGCGTTACGGTTTGCGGCTGTCCTTGTGGGTCGTTGTCATTTGTTTTTACATTGCCGCTTACAGGTGTATTGTATTTTGTGCTGTTATAATCATCTGCCGCTGCTGTAGTATTGGGCAAGGATGTAGGATAAACATCAATAATTTGTAATGATCTGGTACATTTTGCTGGCGTTTGATTATCGCACACCTGATACTCTAATGTATCTATACCAATAAAGCCAGGTGCTGGCGTATAAGTGGTAGCACCTGTTGTGGGGTTCACAGTTACAGTACCGTGGTTTGGAGAGTCTGTGATGGTAACTGTAGCAGGCACCAACACATTATTTAGATTTCCGGGTCTATCATTTGATAACGTATTTAATGTAACGGGCGTATTAATATTTGTGCTTGCCACATCCACATTCGCCACCGGTGCATTGCTATCCGATTTTATATCTAAAACAGTAATGGTCAATAATTCAGTTGGGCAGTTTGGTACAACTACAGTTGGTGCGCAAACTGGTACGCTAAATTTGTACACACCTGGTACGCTACTTGTAAATGTATAGGTACCACTCGGGTTCATAACGGGTACAGATGGACTTGGATTACCTACTACTGCTGTGGGCGTACCATAAGTAGTACCCACTGGGGTGGTTTCGTCATTGGTTTTTACATTGCCTGTAACGGGGAAGTTATTCCAAGTAACATTAAAATCAGGATCGGTAAAAAATGGTTTATCTACCCCATAATCAATGCCTGTAATATTTACAGAGTCAGTTGTAATTAATTGCGTAAAAGGCGAAGTTTTGTTCCACCCTGCTGGCAAAGTGGCGATTGGCGGCGGCGCACTGCCTGCCACACCCGCCACATTGGTAATGCGTACGGGCATATTGGGCCCATAAGCTGGTACGGTGGTAAAATTAAAAGTTCCATTGGCATTTACGGGCACACTTTGTATCACATTGCCTGTTACGGGGTCTATCAGTACAGCAAAAAGCGTGGTATCAGCCCGCGAGCCTACTTCGCCAGGGGTAAAAATATTATTGTTTGTACCATTGGCACTATAGTTTTTATCGCCCCAAATGGTACCCGATGCTAACAGACAACCCGTTCTTATTTGAGCAGAGTCGGTAGCAGACCCACCCCAACCGAAGGTGTTTATAACTCGCACGTTACCATAATCATTACATTGTAAATTATCAGTTTCATTACTACTTACTTGGGGTGCGGGTATCAATTGATTCGTATTCCCATTTCCACTCCAAGCGTGAGCCGGAGATACGGTACCCAGCAGCGAGTTATTTAGCCCATTCCCTGTAAGATTATTTGAAGCATCGGGCCCCGTCGAAACACAGGTTGTACCCACATTGGGCAATTGCGTATCATCCCAATATAAGCGCACAGCAGGATTAAATATGGGCGACAAAGTGGTCACATTAAAACCGTTTCTATTAATCTCAGCATCGTAAATTGGTATATTAAAACGGCCTTTTAAATAAGCCACGGTTAGTTTAAACTGTTGCCCACTCGGTACAGGCGCACCCAATCCATTTAAGCCATTCCAGGCTATAGAATTTAGGCCCGGAGACACATTAAAGGCTTCTAAAATTACGTCGGTTGAACCTACCTGATAGCCAGGTATTCCATTAATATCTAACAGCAAACGTACATCACCCGAACCAAATAACCGATATCGAATATTAATGGGTGTACCGCAAGAGAGGGTAATGGGCTTTACAATTTGGGGTGCAACAATTGGCTGGCGGGAAGGATAAAAATTAGAATCGGGGGGATTGGTAAAAAGCAAATACCCATTGGGCAAGGTAGGCGAAAGTGCACTATTCTGAGACCGACGATCTGCTACATAATTATTGGTATTTTGTGTGCCATATTCTGTAACGGCGACATCAAAAGCAATTGGCCGAAAGCCTGGATTAAAATCAAACTTTAAAATAGTACTATCCGCAGACCAAGCTATCATGGTAGGTGCAGCATCAATATCAAAACCTGAGCGAAAGTTAGCAGGGTTTACCGCATTAAAAGCCCATACGCTACAATGTACCCGACCATTTTTGCGCACACCCGTAGCCGTAGCCACTTGCAAATCCCAAAATGGTGAAAACGCCCAATCCGTAGCAGACATGGTAACTCCATTATCAGCACTTCGGTAATATTCTATATAATATTCACCATTCACAATAGGATCAAAAACGCGGGGCGTATATCCACCTGGGTTAGAACCCGCTACATTGGCACCAATATTGGCTTGGATAAAGGTCGAAATATAACCATTACCCGAACTAGGTAAATTGATAGTAGCACCCACTTGCGTACCACTCGGGTTAAAAATACGCATATACACATTCGTTATAGGTGGATTAACCGTGGCCGTGGCTGTGGTATTATAATCTACCCAATTAAAACCGTAATAAAAATTCTCAGTAGTATGATCGCCAATTCGGAAATACACCCGATTATCTGGCGTGCAACTCAAAAAAGATCCTCGATTTTGACTAGGCAGTATAGATAGCGCTGTATTGATGGTGCTGGTCGATATTTGCCCAGTACCCTCCGCTAGGGCATTCTTGGTAGGCAACATGAAACCGATTAACACCAATAATACTATAGCAAATTGGCTAAAATATTTCGAAAAATGGTTTTTTGAATGCTGAATAATACCCGTAGGATAAGCAGGCTGTCGCTGGGCAAAGTAGGGGGAGGGGGTTTTCATATAGTTTTTTATTACAAGTATCCAATTGCAAGAACTATGCCAAACAGTACTTTGTACGCGCCAAATGTATAAAAATATCCTTGAGCTAATGTAGCGATTAAAATTATTGAAACGTTAATGTTAAAAATAATGAGGTATATAATAATTTATATATCAATTTATTATAAAGGCATTCTGCCATATATGTAATTGTAATATGTCCACCAAGACAACTTTGTAGGTAAAGAAAAATTGAAAGCACCCGATTAAAAATATAAATATTTTATGGCTAACTATATAGCCATTTCAGTAGATCAGCTATATATTTTAGAATAAATAGTTAAAAAGTCTAAAATAGCAAACGGTACAATCAATTTGTATGCATTAAATTTTACTATGGTACATATTACAGTCTCCTACTAATATGATAAGACATGAATACACCACAACCTTTTCTGAGAATTTATACCAAAAAGAAGCTACCCAATATTGGGTAGCTTTCAGTATATTTTACATTTAGTCTCTACTATCGCTTATTCACTTTCTGAATATAATTATAACCTGCATCGTCTTTCACTTTAAGCATATACATGCCGCTAGCCAAGGTCTGCATTGGTATAATAGTTTCAAAACTTGCTGTAGTGGGAATCATTTTTTTGCGATACACTATTTTGCCTGTCAAATCTGCTAGCTCTATAAATACGACGTCTAAATCGGTATTTGAGAATGCAAGGTGCAGATTATCGCTTACCGGATTTGGGTATATGGCTAAGGTTGCATTGTCTTTTACAAACAAATTAATGGTACCGTGCTCGCCACTTTTACCATCTAAATCTGTGTTAGATAATTTGTAAAAATTGTCTCGTTTTAATGGATTGACATGAGTAAATTTATACAATAACTTACTGCTACTGTTGCCGTTTTGCGCCTTGCTGACTTGTTTTTTCAAGATCGTCATATCGCTCGCAGAACCGCCATGATACAGCTCAAAATAATCATTATTCTTTTCAGACAACGTTGTCCAATTTAAAACATTTCGAGTGCCTTCTGTACGTCCAGTAAAATCAACAACTTCTATAGGCAGTACTGAAGTTGTTGGTGGAATAATAAGCACCGTGGTATCGCATATATTGTCCAAACATTTTACAATACATGTTATAACAGTATCAGTTTGAGCACCATTGGGTGTCCATACTGCGCAAGCATTTCCGTCAAAAGCCATAGAACCCTGTGCAGCATGCGTTGCCGAAATGCCACAATTTTGGAAAGATTCTGCACCCGCTCTAGTCGGCAAATCATCGGCCGTAGGGCAAGCGCTTGTGGTAGCACATGTTCCACATGGTGGTATTCTGAATAACGTATCTGGTTTTATAGGCGGCAAAATATTAATGAAAGTAGTATCACACACACCATTTTTGCAGGCTACCACGCAAGAGCGCACAGTATCGTTTGGCCCTTGTGTACCGTTACCAGTAAATATTACACATCCCGATATGTTATTTAAAACCTGCGTGCCCATCGTACTCGGACTCAACCCACAAGTGGTATAAGATGGTAGGCCCGGCCCGGCAGGCAAATCGTTTGCCGTGGCACAAACTGGATTTGTAGGGCACGTACCGCAGATTGGTTTAACTGTAACCGTATCGGGTTCTATTGGTGGTAAAATATTGATGTAGGTAGTATCACAAATTCCGTTTTTGCACGCTACTACACAACTTTTCACTGTATCATTTGGCCCTTGTGTGCCGTTGCCAGTGAATACGATGCAACCCGTTGATGGATTCAAAACCTGTGCGCCCATTGTACTGGGGCTTAGGCCGCACGTGGTGTATGTAGTTGTACCCACACCGTTTGGCAAATCATCTTTGGTAGCACAGATTGAGTCCGTTGGACAGGTGCCACAATCTGGTTTTACGGTTACAGTGTCTGGTTTTACAGGTGGTAAAATATTTATAAAGGTTGTATCGCAAACACCATTTTTACAAGCTACTACACAAGATTTCACCGTATCGTTTGGTCCTTGCGTACCGTTGCCAGTAAAAATTATGCACCCTGTAGAAGTATTTAATACTTGCGCGCCCATGGTAGTGGGGCTCAAGCCACAAGTTGCATAAGTGATTATGCCTGGACCTATGGGTAAATCGTCTTTCGTAGCGCAAATTGGGTCTGTAGGGCATGTGCCACAATCAGGTTTTACAGTTACTGTATCGGGTTTTACCGTCAAAATATTAATGTATGTTGTATCACAAACACCATTTTTGCAAGCTACCACACATGATTTTACTGTATCGCCAGGTGTGAATGTTGCGTTACCTGTAAATTCTATACATCCTGTAGCTGAGTTTAAAATTTGTGTTCCTTTGGTATTCGGGCTCAAACCACAAGTAGTATAAGTAGTTGCACCTGGGCCAATTGGTAAATCATCTTTCGTTGCACAAATGGGGTTACTTGGACAAGTAGGACAAGCGGTAGTTTCGGTTACCGTATCTGGCCTAATGGGTGGCAAAATAATTACGTAAGTCGTATCACACAGTACACCATTACATGCCACCACACAGGTCGTGTCAGCAACATTATCGGCATTATCTGGTGTAAACACTAAACAGCCCAAAGCATTGGGGCCACTCGACAGCACATAATCTGTAGGCGTACCACAGTTGCTAAATGTAGTAGCCGAGGTAACCACCAAATCATCAGCTGTTGGGCACGCCGTAACAGCACAAGAAGGGCAAGCCGGAGTCAAGATAATGGTATCGGGTTTGGGCGATGGCGGTATAAAAATAAATGTGGTATCACATACCGTAAATGTGAGTGCACCGATTACAGTATCCGCACACAATACCACACAGGTTGTTATTGTATCAGTTTGGCTGCCGTTGGGGGTCCAAATTACACATCCGGTTGCGTTGGTGGTCAATGCACCTTGTAAAGCTTCGCTTAGATCAATACTACAATTTGTAGTGGTTCGATTGGTATAACCTGTAGGTATATCATCAGCCGTAGGACAAATAGGATTTGTAGGACACGTAAAACAAGGTGGCGTTACAAATATAGAATCTGGCCCATAAGGCGGCGTAGGTGGCAAAACAGTGACAAACGTAGTATCACAAAGGCCGTTTGTACAAGCAACAATACACGTTTGGATGGTATCATTTGTAAAAGTTGGAACACCCTGCCATATTAAACAACCGTTGGGCATTGTAACTATAGAACCTACCGCAGCAGCTGCTGGGCTTAATCCACAAGTTGTATAGGTTGTAGCTCCGTTTACAGGTATATCATCTTTGGTGGCACAAGCTACTGCTGGACAAGTAGGACAGGATGGGCTAATGGTCACACTATCGGGTTTTATGGTTAAAATATTAATGAAGGTGGTATCACAAATGCCATTTTTGCAAGCTACCACACATGATTTTACCGTATCGCCTGGTATAAATGTTGCATTCCCAGTAAATACAACACAACCCGTTGCAGGGTTTAAAACTTGCCCTCCTTTTGTAGTGGGGCTCAACCCGCAAGTTGTATAAGTAATTATACCTGGTGCCGTCGGTATATCATTTTTTGTTGCACAAATAGGATTTGATGGACAAGTAGGACAACTCGTAATCACTGTAACCGTATCTGGGCGTATTGGGCCTGGCACCAAAATATGAATTGTGGCCATTGCACAAGCTACGGGCGTTCCATTATCACAAGTTGTGTAGGGATATTCTACTGGGCCAATAAATCCATTTTCAGGTGTAAAAGTAAACGCTCCATTAGCCCCCAAAACAATCGTGCCTTTGCCCGTAATCATTGTGGATTGCGGTGTAATGGTTTGGGTATTTCCTTCTGGGTCGCTGTCATTATCTTTTGCATTTCCATTTACTGGTGTGTTGTACTGGGTTACTTTATAATCGTCAGCTGCCACTGTAATATTAGGGGAGTTTGCTGGCAAAATATCTATTATTTGTATAGAAGTTGCACATTTCGCCGGCGTCTGATTATCACAAACTGTATATTCTAAAGTATCGATACCTACAAAACCTGCGTTGGGCGTGTAAGTGGTAGCACCCGTGGTAGCATTTACTGTTACCGTACCGTTTTTTGGAGAATCAATGACCGTAACCGAAGAAGGTACTAATGAATATCCTACATTACCGGGCTGGTCATTACTCAATGTATTGAGCGTAACTGGTGTATTAATGGGCGTGCTAGCAATATCCACATTTGCTACGGGTGTATTATTGGTTATAGATGAATCTAAAACAGTAATGGTCAAAAGCTCAGTGGGGCAATTTGGTATTGAAATACCTGGTTGACAAACCGGCACATCAAATTTGAATACTCCCGGCACTGGACTAGTGAATGTATAAGTACCATCAGGATTAATAGATGGGATACTACCATCAGGATTTCCGGGCACAGCATTTGGGCTACCATAGCTAGTATTAATTGGTATAATTTCATCGTTGGTACTTACATTTCCTGTTACAGGTACATTTGCCCAAGTAGCATTAAAGTCTGGGTCAGTAGCAAATGGTTTTACCGCGCCATAATCAATGCCAGTTAGATTTGC
>JBBSPP010000088.1:0-8511 GCA_038258625.1 Chitinophagales bacterium | reverse complement strand
TTTAGTTTTTCTATTATTTCAGGGTACCTTTTTAGGTTTTCAATATACTTTCTGCTCTTCATTTTTTTAATATTTTTTTCTATGACCCGCGCCTGATCTGCACTTCCACATTCAATGAGTAAGAACAACATCCAATCCGAGGCTTTTGCCGTAAACTTATTTTCGTAGTAATTTGTCAAATGTCTTTCAAGTCTTAGATTGACTTGTTCCGTAGTAAATCCAATATAAAATCTATCCAGTTTTTGTGAAAATAAAATGTACACACTCGCCATAAAATAAAAGCGTTTCAGAAAAATCTGAAACGCTTTGTAAGTGTGGACCCACCTGGGCTCGAACCAGGGACCACCTGATTATGAGTCAGGTGCTCTAACCAACTGAGCTATAGGTCCGGTGCTGATTTTGTCAACAATTGAGGCGCAAATGTAATTTTATTTTTGGCGAAATTGAAAAAAATAATCAACCGATTTGAAATTACTTTTCGTTGCTTTTTTTGCTCAATCTTACCTCCATATTCTATCCTACTCAAAAAAATAAAAACTAGCATTCTCCAACGAAATACTACTATCCGCATTTCTACGGTAGCCAAAATCTGTAAACAATATTTGAGTTTTTTTGCGTGTGTCTGTAAATTTTAAATAATTCATTCGGCTGGGTACATTTACATAATCGTCGTATATAAAATCATCCCAATCAGCACTTGCAAAATGAAATGCAGTTAGCGAATCTAAATATGGAAAAATGGGATAGCAAAGTTTGTCTTTATGAACATAGCATAATGTATCCCCTCTCATATAAAAATTGGTATCCACTTCGAGATTGTCGAAATTTAAAAACTGCATTTTTTTATAGGGGCTCACATCAATTGATAAACTATCCAAATCATTCGCATAAAAATGAAACCGTCGATAGTCCGGCAGGTGCTCCTTTTCGGGCAGGCTAAATGTACTTTTTAAAAAAGCATTGAAGGCATAAATTTTATTATCGCTCATTTTTATTGAGTCTATTTTTTTCTTTTCGGCTTCGGCTAATATGGGATATACCAAATCAATGCGCTCGCGGTAAAATAAATATTTATTGATGGAACCAATTTCTGCGGCTAAAGAATCGGTAAGATTTAGTTGCAATTTTTTTACTGAAAGCAATTTATTCTCTATCAAATTTTCTTGTTGCAACATGCTATTTAATCGCAAAAACTGCGACCGTGCACTGAGCTGATACATACCCCAAGGCCCTACCGAAGCTAGGAACAATAATAAAAATAAGGAGACAGGAAACAACACCAAGCTTGTCTCTTTTTTTACAATTGTATAGATGGCCACCACCGCCAACCAAATGCCTAGCAACAATCCTAGGTAGCGATATTCCGTCAGTCCATAATCCAACACACGAGTAATGGTGGCCGCAAAAAGTAGGGTTAGCAATGGAAGTAAAAAATAAAAAAACTTGGAAACATAAAACCGAATGCTCGTGTTTTCTTTTTCGTACGACAAGGGATAAGCCAGGTAATAAGTAACCACACCAATAGACGAAAATATAAGAATTGGCAAGGCCACCCAACCATTAGGCAATAAGCCCGACAACGCAATTTTGCCCAAATAAACAATTAAAATAATATAGTAAATAAGCAAAATGGGCAGTAATACATATTGTATAAAAAGCCGCAACGGACGCCGAAAAGATTGTGGCTCTTTGAACCAATTAAAATCATTGGGCAGCGATGCTGAGAAAAAAATTGTATTAACCACCAACCCAAAAAAAGCCAACATATCAAAATAATAAGCCTCGGAAATTTGAAGGTCGTACAATTTTTCAATGGCAAAAAGCGAACTAGCAATCCCCAAAAAAAGTGCCATGCTAAAAGCGAAAGAAACTACAAACTGAATAAAAATGTATTGGTTGAATTGCCAAAACGCAATCTTGTTTTTTTCTTTATAAAAAACAACAAAAGTTATGAGCAATGTAAAGATGACCCAAAAAGTAAAAAAGCGCAGGAAATAAGTAGCGTCAATATTGATGGCCCAATTGGGCAACGCATAATAATGTAAGCCCAAAATACAAATGCCAGTGAGCCAAAGACCAATGCGTTTGCCTATATCCACTTGATATTTTTCGGAGAAAAGCGCAAAAGATAAATACATTGAAATACCTACAATGCCCTCGTACGTTAGGAAAATCCATTGCCGCCGCGACACTTCAAAGTATTGATAAAAATGAAAATACACCAACACAAAAACAAAAGCCGCCACCGCGCTGAGCGTAACCGCCGGAAACCTCATGGCCGCACTGCCAATCTTGCCAAATGCTTTAAATAAATAATTTTTAAATGTCAACGGGCTGTAAAATAACAAGTATTCAATTAGATTCTTAGTAAATTTGGTCAATAATGTTTCGTAAAATTTTATTTTTTTCATTACTAGCTATTGGCGTCATCGCTTCTTGCCGCAAAGACCCAAGCTTTGATGATCGCAATGTTGCACACTCACTAGTTAATTTAGATATTCCCGCAGGTCTGCCTCAGATGCAAATTCCGGCTGATAATCCATTGACAGATCAAGGCATTGCACTCGGTCGTAAACTTTTTTTTGATCCAATACTTTCTGCCGATAGTACGCAGAGTTGTGGCACCTGCCATAGCCCGAAAAATTATTTTGTTGATGACCGCCGTTTTAGTGATGGGATTGATGGCATATTTGGCACCCGAAATAGCATGCCGCTTTTTAATGTAGGCTATGGCAAAAACTTTTTTTGGGACGGAGGCGCACCCACCCTCGAAGACCAAGCAATTGACCCCGTGGTGAATCCAATTGAGATGCACAATACGTGGCTAAAAGCCGTTACCGATTTGAATAATCATCCGTTATATCCGGCATTATTTCGCGCGGCTTTTCCCAATCTTGATACTATTGAAACCAAATTTGTGGTACGCGCCATTGCGCAATTTGAAAGAACGCTCTTATCGGGCAACTCTAAATACGATCAATACAAACGAGGTGCCGTGCAACTGACAGATGAAGAACTGCGAGGCGAAATTGTATATATTGCCGAGAATAAAGGCGACTGTTTTCACTGCCATACACTCGGTGGCACGTTCACCGATTTTGAAATGCGCAACAATGGCTTAGATTTGGTTTATAAAGATTCGGGGCGGTATAACATCACGGGCCTCCCAAGTGACATAGGAAAATTTAAAACGCCCACTTTACGCAACATAATGGCTACGGCTCCTTACATGCACGATGGCCGTTTCAGTACAATTTTGGAGTGCATTAATCATTATAATTTTGGCATTCAAAATCATCCGAATGCGTCTCCACTTCTAACTATCCAACCCAAAGGCCGAATGCAGGCTCGAGATGTTTCTGACTTAATTGCTTTCCTTAAAACATTAACCGATCATGAGTTTATCAACAATCCTAAATTCCAAAACCCAAATCCTTAGTTTATTAATTTGTATTTGTGTTTGCTTTTTTAGTTTTTCATCAAATGCTCAACTAAAAATTGGCGACCCCGCACCCGAAATTCGACTGCCCGATTCGTTGGGCAAATGGACTTTATTAAGCGAGGTAAAAGCCGAAATTGTTTTGCTAGATTTTTGGG
This sequence comes from Chitinophagales bacterium, assembly GCA_038258625.1. Classification (GTDB taxonomy): domain Bacteria; phylum Bacteroidota; class Bacteroidia; order Chitinophagales; family Chitinophagaceae; genus JAGNRR01. The sequence goes on along the minus strand of JBBSPP010000088.1, from coordinate 4,914 downwards.
CGGCTTGGTGCCCGCCATGCATCGTGGCCGTGCAGGAATTAAAAAGAATAAAGGAAAAATATCCTGCCGCGTCCTTCGAAATTTTTGCTCTGAGCCTTGACCGCGACTATTGGGGCTGGGTAAATATGGTACGCAAAATTGGCCTGCCTTTTATACATGTAAATGATGCCTATGGGCTAAAAAGCCCGCGGTGTAAAGCTTATGGTGTCAGTTCAATTCCACAGAAATTTTTGATAAAGGAAGGAAAAATAGTAGCTATCAACCCTACGTTTGAGGAGGTTGAAACTGCGATACGCCAGTAATAATTCTCCCTGTTTCAATATCATTTAGGTGCGTTTTTTTCATTAAAAACAGTATTACTTTTACGCATTCTCAAAACGTTTTGAGAAACAAAAATATCTTTATGAAAAAAATTATTTTATCAATTGCTATGCTTCTTTTGATTGGTCAACTTTTTGCCCAAAACTATAGTTGGAAAGAAGTAAAAAAAGACGGCTACTTTTATCAGTATGTAGAGAACGATCCTGCCAAGGCGCGCTTTTATGTTTTAAAAAATGGGCTGACGGTTATCCTTTCTGAGAATAAAGAAACGCCCCGCATCCAAACCATTATTGCCACCAAGGCAGGTAGCAAAACTGACCCAAGTGACCACACAGGCTTAGCGCATTATCTGGAGCACATGCTGTTTAAAGGCACGGATAAATATGGGTCGTTAGATTGGGAAAAAGAGCAAGTGGCGCTCAATCAAATTGACGCGCTATACGAGCAATATAACAAAACCACCGACGAGCAAAAACGTACGGAAATTTATCATGCCATCGATTCGGTTTCGGGTGTAGCATCCACCTTTGCCATTGCCAACGAGTACGACAAACTGTGCGCTATGATTGGCGCACAGGGCACAAATGCGTTTACCAGTTTTGAACAAACTGCTTATATAAATGATATTCCGAGTAACCAAATTGACCGCTGGTTGACCGTAGAAGCCGAGCGTTTTCGAAATCCTATTTTGCGTATTTTTCATACTGAGCTAGAGGCCGTTTATGAAGAAAAAAATCGCTCATTAGATAGCGATGGCGATAAGGTTTTTGAAAAATTGTTTTTAGATTTATTCCCGAATCACAACTACGGATTGCAAACTACAATTGGCACAATCGAGCATTTAAAAAATCCTAGTCTACAAGCCATTCGAGATTATTTTCATAAAAATTATGTGCCCAATAATATGTGCCTAATTATGGCAGGAGATTTTGATACTGATGCTGTTATAAAAAAAGTAGATAAAGCATTCAATTATATGGAAGCCAAAACGGTGCAACCTTATACTTTTACCCCCGAAAAGGAAATTACAAAACCGATAGAATCAACCATTTATGGCCCTGATGCGGAGTACCTCACCATGGCTTTTCGATTCCCCGGGGCGGATAGTAAGGAAGCGCTGATGCTCGACCTGATGAGCCAAATTTTATCAAACGGTACGGCCGGACTTATGGATTTGAATCTGGTAAAAAAACAAAAAGTAATTTCGGCTGGTGGCGGAGCTTATGTGCTAAAAGATTATGGCATTTTGTACCTTGAAGGAAAAGCCAAGGAAGGTCAAAAATTAGAAGAAGTAAAAAGCCTCATGCTCGCCGAAATAGAAAATTTAAAACGTGGAAATTTTGATGCTGAATTACTCACCGCCGTTTTAAATAATTATAAAAAAACAAATATTGAAAAATATGAAGGCAATAGTGGACGAGCCTATTCTTTGCTAGATGCGTTTGTAACAGATATGGACTGGAAAAAAAATGTAGAGCAGCTAAGTAAAATGAGCAGCATTACGAAGAAAGATATTCAGGCTTTTGCCAGTCAGTGGCTAAAAAATAATTACGTAATTGTATATAAAAAAATAGGCAAAGATGCTAACCAAACCAAAGTGGAAAAACCCACCATTACGCCCGTTACGGTAAACCGTGATGCACAATCAGATTTTGTAACGCAAGTTGCCAACACAAAAACGAGCGAGATCGCCCCTGAATATTTAGACTATCAAAAGGATATTCAACGCGCCACTGTAAAAAAAGGAAACCGTGATATTGAACTACTAGCCGTGAAAAACGAAACCAATGATTTATTCAGCCAATATTATTATGTAAACATGGGCGGCTACAATAGCAAAACATGGCCCATCGCGATGGATTATTTGCAGTACCTCGGTACAAAAAATAAAAGTGCCGAGCAGGTAAGTCAAAATTTTTACACCCTGGCGTGCGACTTTGGCGTAAGCGCAGGCAGTGAAGAAAGTTATGTTTACCTAAATGGTTTGCAAGAAAATTACCAAGCAGCGTTGGTGCTTTTTGAAGATTTATTGAACAACTGCAAAGCCGATCCCGCCGCGCTGAAAGAAATGATTGCAGGCATAAAAAAGAAACGCACTGATGCTAAATTAAGCAAAGGAACGATCCGCAGTGGTATGAGGTATTATGCAACTTATGGTGCAGATAATCCTTTTAATTATGAGCTAACCAATGAGGAATTGGATAATTTGAAGGCTACGGATTTGGTAGCCATGCTGCATAATTTATCCGCTTACAATCATAAAGTGTTATACTACGGACCAAAAGATGCTAATGAAATTGCAACCGTTCTGAGACAAAAACATATTGCGCCCGAAGTAGTTTTGGAAACACCTGCGCTACACAAATTTAATTATGAAAGCCAACAACAAAATGAAGTGTTACTAGCCGAGTATGACATGGTACAAGCCGAGGTAATGTGGGTGCGAAATAATAATCAGTTTGATGTGGCGGAGCTGCCACGGATAAATATGTTCAACGAATATTTTGGTGGCAATATGAGCGGGATTGTTTTTCAGGATATTCGCGAGTCGAAAGCGTTGGCATATTCTTGCTACGCGAGCTATGGCGTGCCTAGCAAAGATGACGAACCATTTTATATGATGGGATATGTAGGTTGCCAAGCTGATAAAATGAACGAAAGCATCGCCGCCATGCAAGCCCTACTCGATAAATTACCCGAGTCAGAAAAATTATTTTCTAATCAAAAAGCATCATTGCTAAATTCCATAAGTACCGAACGCATTAATAAAACGGGCATTTTATTTAACTACTTAGCCGCCCAGAAGAAAGGTGTGGATTACGACTTACGGAAAAATACTTTTGATGAAGTAAGTACCATGAATTTTGCCGATGTAAAAAAATTCCATGAAAATAAAATTGCCAATAAGCCGCACACATTAGCAGTACTTGGCGATAAAAATAAATTGGACATGAACGTGCTGAAAGAATACGGCACTGTTCGCGAACTGACTCTTATTGAGATTTTTGGATATTAAATTATGTAGGGTGCTTGATGGAGAATTGACTAATTTTTTAACCTAAAAATTTAGTCCCCTTTTTATATTTAATAATAAAAATGATGTTATGCCATTTTTACATGATTATCCCGTATTTAATCTCCTTCAGATTCATTATCAAATACTTATACGCCTTTCTAATCATCAAAAATTCCTATATTTATGGCCACATTAAATAACAAATTTCTGTTCTCCAGATTGTTTGAATACTATGAAGAAATTTTTTATCCTACTACTAATTGCTAGCGGCTTTTTAGGAATTGATTCTACAACTGTTTACGCAACACATGCTGCAGGCGGTGAGCTTACGTATAGGCATATATCGGGTGATACCTATCGGTTTACATTCAAATTTTTTCGCGATTGTTCGGGCAGTTCAGCACCAAGTAGTGTGCCACTTTGCGTATATAATCTGTGCAATAATTCGTTGATTACAACTATTTACTTACCAGCGGTATCGGGCAATATTCCTGGTACATCCAAACCGAATGGCTCTGCAACCAGTACTGGTTGCCCAAGTTTTCAAACTACGTGTCAAAGTTCATCAAGTTCTGTAGGCGGATATGCAGAATGGTACTATGAAGGCGATTATGTATTACCACCGGCAGGGGCTATTTGTGATAAATGGCGCTTTAATACCTATATAGGTGATCGCAATCCAAGTACCAACCTTGTTGGCACAGGCACTTTTTATGTTGAGGCTTATTTGAATAGACGCCCCGTAGCAAATCAGCCAGCTATTAATAATAATTCACCCACGTTTTCAAATGTACCTGTGCCGTATAATTGTACCAATCAGCCCAGTACGTTTAATAATGGCACTGTGGAAACGGATGGGGATTCGCTCAATTTTTTATCCATTGTACCAAGCAATCAGTTTGGTTGTTCGCATGCCGTGGCAACTCCATCGCAATACACCAACATTTCTTATAATGCTACAAATCCTTTTAATACAAACAATACATTTGCTATAAACCCGCTAACAGGCGCAGTAAGTTTCACACCAGTGGGTGTTCAAACACCTACTATAACAGTGCGGGTAAATGAATATAGAAATGGTATTTTGGTAGGCTATGTAATGCGCGATATTCAAATGGTATTGCTAAATTGTACTACACCAAATCCTACTTTCGCTCTCAATCCGTCCACCCTTTCGGGAGGATCCATTGGCGCGAACGGTGTTAATTTATGCACAGGCCAACCATTCAGTGTTTGTTTTAATATTAATTCTTCGAGCACTACTGCAATCTTGACTGTATCAGATAACGCTTCAGTACAGGTTCCTGCTGCATCCCTTAGTTATACAGGATTAAATTCTCAAAGTATTACAGGTTGCTTTTCATGGACACCCACACTGGCCGATACGGGCTTAAAAATCATTACAATCACGGCAACAGATTCTGCCTGTGCGCCACCTGGTATTCTTGTAAGTCAGGTGTTTACTTTAGCATTAAATGTTGGGCGTAGCATACCACTAACAATTACTTCTACCAACCCAATTTGTGGCAGTAATAATGGAAGTATAAACGTAACCGCGCAGGGTACAAATGTGTATG
>JBBSPP010000087.1:0-8536 GCA_038258625.1 Chitinophagales bacterium | reverse complement strand
TAAGTTGGGAAGATTATCACTATCCTCAAATTTTTTAATACGCCAAGGAATATAAATTTCACCATATAAGTGATAAATACCGCCCACTAAAATTGAAGCTAGAATACTGACTGTTACAGTATAAATAAGAGCCTCAAAGTAATTTGGATTTTCTTCTTGAATTACTAGAATCAGCATTCGGATTGCGAAAAGGATTGAAATCCAGATTAGGCTTGGCAAATAGTAGTCTTTGAAAATTTCTCTTAGCTTCGACATGAACATTACTATCCCTTTAAAATTAGGATTTTTTTTTCTATGTGCTAATTTACTATTTGTTTTCGACAGTCAAACTAAAGTTAGCAGGCTGCTCGATCTTACAGCCACAAAAGCATTATCAAATCACCAAATCATCCAATTACCAAATTATTTCGACTCCATCACCACATAAGGAATCAACATTTCCTCCAAACTGACACCGCCGTGTTGGAACGTATTTTTAAAATACTTAGCATAGTGATTATAATTATTTGGGTAGCAGAGGTAGCCGTCATACTTCGCAAAAATGTAGGATGAATTCATGTTGGGTTTAGGTAAACCAAGAGATTCTGGCTCGCCGAGGTAGCATACTTCTTTGGGATTATAGTCAAGATTTTTACCGTGCTTGTAACGAATATTGGTGGTCGCGTCTCGGTCGCCTTTTACTTTTTGTGGGTTTTTTACCCGTATGGTTCCGTGGTCAGTAGTTACAATTATGGTTATGTCTTTGTCGGCAATTTTCTTTATGGCTTGGTGCAAAGGCGAATGTTCAAACCAACTTTTGGTGAGCGAACGGTAGCTCACTTCATCGTTGGCAAGTTCTTTCAAAACTTCTAATTCCGTACGCGCATGGCTCAGCATATCTACAAAATTGTACACGATTACGTTCAGTTTATTTTGCAAAAGATTGTGAACGTTATTTACTAAATCTTCGCCTTTTTGATGGTTCGTTACTTTGGTGTAGCTATGTTTTATATCTGCATAGCCCATTCTTTTTAGTTGCGCGGTGAGGAATACATCTTCGTACATATTTTTACCGCCATCCTCAGCATCGTCTTTCCATTCGTTGGGAAATTTTTTGGCAATATCAGCTGGCATTAGGCCAGAGAAAATAGCATTGCGGCTGTACTGCGTAGTCGTAGGCAAAATAGAAGCAATCATACGCTCTTCTTTTAAACGAAAATTTTCGGCAAAAGCAGGCTCAATTATTTTCCATTGATCGTAGCGCAAATTATCAATTAGTAAAAAGAAAATAGGTTTGTCATCACTCAAATACGGGCGTACCAATTTGTCAAACATTTGATGTGTAAACAGCGGCGTGTTTTCATCCTGAACCGGTTTTTTGGCAGATAGGTTTTGGATCCAAGCGCGGTAATTTCTGTCAATAAATTTGCACCAATCATTATTGGCTTCGTCCTTCTGATTTTGAAAAACCTCCATCATTTCCTCGGCACCGCTGTTTTGAATTTCAAGCTCCCAATACACAAGCTTTTTATATAGCTCTGTCCATTCCTGATAGCTCATGTCACTTTGCATTTGCATCATGAGGTTGCGCAAATCCATCATATACGATTTGGTGGTTTTATCACTCACCAAATCTTTTTTATTCAAAATCTTTTTTAGCGAAAGCAACACCTGATTTGGGTTTACGGGTTTAATAAGGTAGTCGGCAATCTGCGATCCGATGGCTTCCTCCATAATATTTTCCTCTTCGTTTTTGGTAATCATTACCACGGGTAGGTTCTGATTAAACTCCCGAATGGCGCTCAAAGTTTCCAAACCCGTCATGCCGGGCATGCTCTCATCTAGCAGCACAACATCTACTGCATTTCCTTTTATATGCTCCAGCGCATCATAGCCGTTGGTTACTTTTTCCACTTCATATCCTTTCCCTTCCAGGAAAATTATTTGTGCTTTTAATACTTCAATTTCGTCGTCAACCCAAAGAATTTTTGCTGCCATAGTTATCGGTAAATTTAGGAGTCTGTTTTTTTAATTAACTGCTATTAATGATTAACATTGTGGTTTAACAAGATTTTCGGGTTTCTTAGATTCCTACTTATGTCCATCCGCAAAATAATAAACGACCCAGTACACGGGTTTATTACTATAAATGACGCCCTCATTTATGACGTGCTTTCACATCCTGCTTTTCAGCGCTTGAGAAGAATAAAGCAAATGGCATTGGCGTATTTGGTTTACCCAGGCGCGGTGCACACGCGCTTGCATCATGCTTTGGGAGCGTATCATTTAATGTGCATGGCCATTGATGAATTGCGAGCAAAAGATGTAGCAATTACACAGGAAGAAGAGCAGGCGGCCAAACTCGCAATTTTGCTCCATGATATTGGGCACGGACCTTTTAGTCATGCGCTAGAAAATACCTTAGCCAATATTCATCACGAGTCAATCAGCGAACAGCTCATAATTTATTTGAATAATGAGTTTGATGGCAAGCTTGATTTAACCTTAAAAATTTTTAAAGGAGCCTATCACAAAAAGTTTTTACACCAACTAATTAGCAGCCAATTGGATGTGGACAGATTAGATTATTTGGCGCGCGATAGTTTTTTTACGGGCGTGAGCGAAGGGGTGGTAGGGTATGACAGAATTATAAAAATGTTTGCCGTTCATCATAATGAGTTGGTGGTGGAAGAAAAAGGAATTCATTCAGTAGAAAAATTTCTGATTGCCCGCCGCTTGATGTATTGGCAAGTTTATTTACACAAAACGGTGTTGAGTAGCGAGTTGCTTTTGGTCAATATTTTGCACCGAGCCAAAGAACTGACACACGAAGGAAAAGTACTTTTTGCCACGCCATCGCTGAATGTTTTTTTACAAAATGAAATTGATGAAAATAATTTGCCCGCCAATTTTATTGATTCTTTTATCATGCTTGATGATAATGATATTGCGGCTTCCATAAAAGTGTGGGCTAGTAGCGATGATAAAATACTAAAAGACCTTTCTTTACGTTTACTCAATAGAAAATTGTTCAAAGTGAAATATTATAACCCGGCCGATGGTTTGAATATTGCAGCAATAAAAAACGAAGTGCAAGAAAACTTGCAACTGAGTAATGAAGAAATGTCGTATTATTTTATGCAGGATAAAACATCGAATATGCTATACAGCCAAACTCACGAGAGTATAAAAATATTAAAAAAAACTGGCAAGCTTATTGATATATCAGCGGTAGAGCACCCGCTCATCAACTCTAGCATTACCGAGCAGGTAAAAAAATATTACATTTGCTACGCGCAATAATTGGGCAATATAAGTAGAAAAGAAAAAGCGAAATGAAGTTTAGTGCAACACAAGTGGCGGCCGTAATTCAGGGCAAAATAGAAGGAAACCCTGACGAGCAAATTTTTACATTAGCCAAAATTGAAGAAGGGCAAAAGGGCGCATTGTGTTTTTTGAGCAACCCAAAATACGAGCATCATTTATACACTACAGCCGCCAGTATCGTAATTATTAGCCAAGATTTAGAATTGAAATCTGAAGTTTCGCCTACGCTCATCCGCGTGGCAGACCCTTATATGGCATTTACAATTTTACTAAAAACCTACGAGGCCATGACCAAAGTGGTGAAAACGGGCATAAGTGAAAAAGCTTCAATTGCCGACACAGCACGTATTGGCAAGGATGTTTATATTGGCGATTTTGTAGTGATTGACGATCATGCAAAAATTGAAAATGGTGCACAAATTTATCCAAATTCGTACATTGGGCAACATGCCCGCGTGCGCGAAAATTCAATTTTACATGCCAATGTTACTATATATTCTCGCTGCGAAATTGGAGAAAAATGCATCATACATTCTGGCACTGTAATTGGCGCTGATGGTTTTGGATTTGCACCAAATGCAAAAGGGGAATTTGAAAAAATTCCGCAACTAGGAAATGTGGTGATTGAAGACAATGTAGAAATTGGCGCCAACACAACAATCGATCGTGCTACAATGGGCAGTACATTAATTATGAAAGGTGCAAAAATTGATAACTTGGTTCAAATTGCGCACAATGTAATTATTGGCCAGAATACCGTTATTGCAGCACAGGCGGGCATTAGCGGGAGTACCAAAATTGGAAAAAATAATATGATTGGCGGCCAGGCCGGCATTGTTGGGCATATTTCGATAGCCGATAATGTAAAAATTCAGGCGCAGAGTGGTGTAGGAAAAACGGTTAGTAAACCAAACTCAGGCCTAAGCGGCACACCCGCAAATGATAATCTAAGTACATTAAAAAGCCAGGTAGTTTTTAGAAACCTACCTCAATTGGCAAAAAAAATTGAAGCTTTGGAGCAGAAATTGGCTCAATTAAAGAATCAAGCTTAAATTCACGACTGAAATAATTACTCATGTATCAAGAAAATCAGCATACGCTAAAGGGCGAAGTGAAAATTAGTGGCGTTGGATTACACACAGGCGAGCACGTAAATATGACGCTGAAGCCAGCACCAGCAGGCGCGGGTATAAAATTTAGACGAATTGACATTGAAGGAAAGCCCGAAGTGAAAGCCGATGTGGCCTATGTTACCGATACATCGCGCGGCACCACCCTCGAAAATAATGGCGCGCGTGCTTCCACCGTTGAGCATTTATTAGCTAGCTTTTATGGCTTAGGCATTGATAACGCGACTGTAGAATTGGACGGAAACGAAGTGCCAATTTTGGACGGCAGTGCCTTTCAATTTATAGAAGCTATTGAAAAAGTGGGACTTGCCGAGCTTGATGCAAAAAGAGTTTACGTAACCATAGAAGACAATATCGAAATTACCGACGACGAAAAAGATGTAGAAATTGTAGCAACGCCCAGCAAGGATTTGCGCATTACTACAATGATAGATTTTAATAGCAACGTGCTAGGCACTCAAAATGCTACACTAAAAAATATCAAAGATTTCAAAAAAGAAATTGCCCCATGTAGAACGTTTTGTTTTTTGCACGAGCTTGAAGCGCTGCATGCAAATAATTTAATTAAAGGTGGTGATTTGGACAATGCCATCGTCGTCGTTGATAGACCATTGGCTGAGGGTGAGCTGGAAAGATTGTCTAAATTATTTAATAAAAAAGATATTAAAGTTGAAAAAACAGGCATCGTAAATAATGTAAAATTGCATTTTCCCAACGAGCCAGCGCGGCATAAACTTCTTGATGTGTTGGGTGATATTTCGTTAGCGGGTTATCCTATTCACGCCAATATTATTGCCTACCGACCAGGTCATAAAACGAATGTAGAATTTGCAAAAAAGATAAAAGCCTACGTACGAAAAAATAATAAAATGCTGGGTGTGCCAACCTACGACCCAAGCAAACCTGCGATTTATGACGTAAAATATATATCAAAATTATTGCCGCATCGGTACCCATTTTTGTTGGTTGACAAAATTATAGAACTGAGCGACGAGCATATTGTAGGAGTAAAAAATATCACGTTTAATGAGCCAATGTTCACTGGTCATTTTCCTGATAATCCAATTTTCCCGGGCGTGTTGCAGCTAGAAGCTATGGCGCAATGTGGCGGTGTGATGGTGCTAAATTCGCAAGGCGGTCCGGAGAAAAAATTTGATACCTACTTCTTAAAAATTGATAATGCCAAGTTCAAAAGAATGGTTGTGCCGGGTGATACCTTGGTTATGAAATTGGAGCTTCGCGGCCCAATTCGCCGAGGGATTTGCGAAATGCGCGGATCGGCTTACGTAGCCGACAAGCTTGTGTGCGAGGCAGATTTAATGGCGCAAATTGTTCCTCGTGTTGAGGAAGAATAAATTTTTCTGTTCAAAGATTCATGCAGCTTTCGCTAAAAAATATTGGAATCCATTTTAATGATCGTTGGGTGTTCCGTGGGGTTTCTGATACATTTTCGCTGAATGATAAAATTGTTTTCATAGGCGATAACGGCAGCGGAAAATCTACGTTATTAAAAATTTGCAGTGGTTTTTTATCGCCCGAAGAAGGAGAAATTTCTTTTACCCAAAATGAAAAAGCGATAGAAGATATTGCGCCCCACATTTCTTTATCGGCGCCTTACATTGAGCTAATAGAAGAAATGAGTTTGCAAGAATTTCTTGAATTTCATTTTTCATTTAAAAAAAGTTTAGTACCAATTTCTGAAATGATTTCGACGATTGGATTGCAAGGAAAAGAAAATGAATGGATAGAAAATTTTAGCAGCGGCATGAAGCAACGTGTAAGTTTAGCGCAAGCTTTTTTTGCTGATGCAAAAATTTTACTGTTAGACGAGCCTTGTTCTAATTTGGATGATAAAGGTTTTGCACTTTACAATGATTTGCTATTGAAATTTTCAAAAGATCGAATTGTCATAATCGCTTCTAATGATCCTAAGGAATATGCTACATCCAATAAACAGATTTTATTATCTGAATACAAATAGCTTGTATTAATTTTCGGTTACCACTTTTTCAATACTTAACATTAGCTATTTTTTCTGTTTACAGTTTGGTTACATTGAGTGTATTTCTTTGCATTCATAAATATAAACTGATAACAAAAAATGAAAAAACTTTTACTTTTACCAATGTTGCTAATTGCGGCTTTTGCAGCACAAGCACAAATTCCTTTTCCCGTAAATATTGATACTGCCTGGAGCAGCACCACAGTATGGTTTCCTAAAAGCCCATTAAAATCGCAAGTGATTTTTATTGGCGGTGTGGATAGTGTTGTTACAAATGGTACGTACGGCAATCCTTCAAGTACTGTATTATCAAAAGATTGGAACGATTTTATTGGCTTTGTGCCTGATACTACTGGATCGGGCGACCTAGGCTGGGTGGTCGTAAATCACGAAAAAGTTTCAAGCGATAACCGCTTAGGCGATGGTGGCGGAATGACATCTTTCAAATTGAAAAGAAATAATGGCGATTCACTTTCGGTAGTGCCACAAACATTAGCGGATGGCCGTAAAGGAAAATTCTTTAATATGGATTTTGTAAACACCGTGGGCGAAACAGGCATGAACTGCGGCGGCATAAAAGGTGGTCAGCGCATGTGGACGGCCGAGGAGTGGATGCAATCTAGTAATGCAGGAATATACAGTGGCGGTGCAGGTTTTACTGATACGATTGATTTTAAAATTGGATATTCTAAACCAGCAGGTTTTCCAGGATTCAATGGTGAAATTTTGAAGCGTTATCAAAACCTAAATTGGATGGTAGAAGTTGACGCCAAAACGGGCAAAGCAATCCGCAAACAATATAACTGGGGCCGCGCCGGCTACGAGGGTGGTGTGTTGATGCCTGATAATAAAACGGTATATCTTTTTGAAGATGGTACACCTGGTATTATGTCAAAATTTGTGGCTACTACGGCGGGTGATTTTACTGATGGACAATTATACGTTTACAAACATGATGCGCCAACAAAATGGATTGCTATACCAAATGATATTAATATTTTAAAAGATCTGAATAGCTATGCTGTTGGTCAGGGAGCTACTATGTTTTGCCGCTTAGAGTGGGGAACTCAAATAGATGGTAAAATATATATAGCCGAAACTGGATTGGATAATGTAGGCAGTGCATTTGTTGGTAAGGCGGGTGTAATATCTCCTACCTTGATTGAAGGATATAAGGAGTATTATAAATATTTAAACGGCATAGAATATACTTATGGTGATGTAGCCGCGGCTGACTCTGTACGTATGGGTAAATTCAGAGACTATTATGGTCGGGTATTAGTGTTTGACCCAGCTACTGATTTTATAAAAGTACATGTTCATGGTGGTCCATTATATACTTCTTCTACATCACAATCGGCGAGCGTGTATCCTACAAAGCATTTGAGCAATCCGGATGGTATCGAAAGTATGAAAATTAATGGTAAAAGTTATTTGTTGATTTGCGAAGATTTGAACGGCAGAAGTTACAACCGTATGCCAGCAGAATTTAGCAGCAGTAGCCAAATAGTTTGTGAATTGTGGTTGTTAGATTTGAGCATTGCCAACCCAACTGTGAATGATTTGCAACGCCTAACGGCTTGCCCTCCCGGTGCTGAAATTACTGGAGCTTGTGTGGTTGATGGTAAAACAATTTTGGTAAACATGCAGCACCCTGATGGTAGTAATACATACCCTTACAATAATTCATTGACAATGGCCATAACAGGTTTCGATGGTTCGGTAGTGACTGATGTAGAGAATGTTGTAAAGCAAAATGTAAAAGAATTTTCATTATATCCGAACCCGGCATCGCGCGAATTTTTCTTGAACAAAAAACAGGATATTGCGGTGTACAGCAGCACAGGTCAGCGTATGAATGTTTACAGAAATACCGATAGAGTAGATGTAAACGGTTGGACTGCGGGTATGTACATTATTCAAAATAGCGACGGAGAAACCCTCAAACTAATCATTCAGTAATTTTCTTTTTCATTCTTACATAAGTTAGTTGGGTTTTACAGTTGCCAGTTTTTTGCTGGCAACTGTTTTTTATTTTAAAATGAAAATATTTTTATGAAAAATAGAATTTTATTTATTGCCGTTTTTATAATAGGAT